>JAPULD010000295.1 GCA_027295365.1 Planctomycetota bacterium | reverse complement strand
CCCTGGTGGATGGAGGACGCGACATCGTCTCGTGGTCCTGGCCCGAGGGCGAGTTCGAAGGCGTTCAGAAATTGCCCGGAGGCAGTCGAGCGTTTTCCATCACGATCTCAAGAGATGGCCTCTTGATGGCTGCCGCCCATCGCAACCGGATCGACATCATTGAGTTCGTATCCTGGAAGACGCTGGCCACGCTTCCCGTTCACGGGGCATTCCCCACCAGCATTCGCATCAGTCCCGACCGATCTCGACTGTTCGCCGGGAGCGCCGACGGGGCCATTCGAATCTGGGATCTGCCGAGTCGACGACTCGTCAGCATCCTGTACGTGCACTCAGCCGAGATCCTTGATCTTGAGATCTCGACGGACGGTACGACCCTCGTCTCCGGGGGTGGTGATTCGACCATCCATGTGTTGCGAGCACCGCCCGCCCGGTCGGGAACCGTCACGGATTGATCTTCATCCAGGCGGAATGTTTCTAATAATTATCACCTGTTTCTCCAAGGGATGCGCCCTCGTTTCCGTTTCTGTTGTCGACCCGATCATGACCGGGCCGCACCATGTGGTGTATGAACCGACCTTGAGAAGGAGCCTCATCATGACCGACCATCTCGGCCAGCGCCTGTCCTGCGTACTTGTGGTCTTTACCTTGCTGTTCGCACAATCGGTTCATGCACAACCGACCGACAATCCGGCCTTCACCGACCAAGGAATGTTGCGCGACAACGGTGCGACGATCGACGATCTCTGCGATTTTCAATTCACGTTGATGGATGCCGCCCTGCGTGGTACCGCGCTTGCCGGACCGATCACGTTTCTGAGCATCGAAGACGCTAATAGCCTGATCACCGATGCTCTGGATTTCGGGTCGAGCGTCATCGACGGCAGCAACCAGTGGCTGGAGATCGAGGTCAGGCATCCCGCGGGGGGGGGCCTCTTCGAGACGCTTTCGCCGAGGCAACGTCAGGCTCCGGCCCCCATCGTGCGAATCGCGCATTCCCGTCCGGAATCACTCTGGCAGTTCAATGGCGTGCGACTGTACGACAACGACGGCTATGTCGGCCTCGTTTTGACGCCGATCTACGCTCTGCATATGGCCAGCGGTTCACATTGCACCACGGGAGGCACGTGGACATACGCTTCCAGCCGTGATTTGAAGGAGAACTTTCAACCCGTCGATCAGCTCGATGTGCTGAAGTGCGTGGTCTCGCTGCCCATCACCCGTTGGAACTACAAGGCCGAAGCCGATGTAACCATACACATCGGCCCCATGGCCGAGGACTTCTCGAAGGCCTTCAACGTGGGGGACTCTGACAAGGCAATCTCAACCGTCGATGCAGATGGCGTCGCCCTTGCGTGCATCCAGGCGCTGTACGAGATCATCCGTGAGAAGGAAGAGGACATTCGCCTGTTGCGTGCCGAACAGGCCTCACTTGAATCCAGGCTTGCTCGACTCGAAGCGATGCTTGGCAACGGTTACGAACCCCTCAATGGGAAGTGAAGCGTGAGTTCCTATTCAAGAAAAAGTGTCTGGCCGAACGCTCCTCTAAGGCTTGCTCATTGTTCAGGTCGCGATGGTGCAGCCCGCAGCGATACTCGAAATCTCATGCGACGAATCGTTCGGCGAGGCTTCCAGGATTGGAGATCGAGGAGGATAGCAAACCGGCTCAACGCCAGAAGATTCAAGTGTGTGGCGAAAATGGAATGAGAACTTGGTGTCTCGATCCATAATGAGGAATTGCTTTACTCGACGAAACCCATCTCCTGCATCAGTCAGGTTTCTGGCGACCTGATCCATCCATACGCCGTCCGGAATCTGAATGATGTCAGTGATCGACTCGTCTCGTTGAGAGGTCGATGATGACGAGCTTGTTGTCCGTGACCCTTCCAGCCGCTTTTTCAAGTTTTTATCGCATTATCAGGCATTCGTCTGTGGTCAATTAGGCACATTCCCGGCTCTTCGGGCGATCAGGCCCGATTCGTGTCGGCCCTGCGATCGCTTCGTCGGATGAATGGTTGAACCACCCTGGAAGTGTCCAAGGCGGCCTCTGGATTACGAATCCGGATCATGGAGTCTCGAGCATGCGTGTTGCAAATAATGATCGTTGGGCCGGAATGGGTTTTTGTGCGCTCCTGTTGTCAATGGTGACGACTGCTTCGGGCCAGGGCACGTTCTCTTGGACGCTTAACGGGGGCGGGTTGTACACCAACAGCGCCAACTGGACGCTGACCGGAGGCAGCGGCCCCGCCCCGCCCGGCATCGGCGACTCGGCGATCTTCAATATATTGCTCGACGAATATTCAGTCGGTTTCACTGGCACGACGTTCAGCGATTATGTTCAAGTTTCCAAAGGAAACGTGACCTTCAAATCCTCAGGCGGTCTGGTTCAGACGTTTGTGATCACCAGCGGTTCCGCCGACCTGTTGGTCTCGGGCGGCGCATCTCTCTATATTGGCAACGATGTAGACGTACTCAACGTCATCATTGCTGACGACCTGATCGTCGCGGGCAATTCCTCAATGCATATCCAGACATCGTCGCTTGTCCAGGCCGGTGACCTGATTCTGGGTGGTCTGGGAACCGGAGCACTCTATGTGAAAAAATCCGTTCTCAAGATTGTCGGCGCTGACTCACAGGACATCGGAGGCATCATCTCGAGCGTATACCTCTTCCTTGATAAAGATGCCTCCGGCTAACTGGT
>JAPULD010000294.1 GCA_027295365.1 Planctomycetota bacterium | reverse complement strand
TGGTGGTTTCTTTCGTGAGATGGGTGTGTGTTGTCTCTGTTGGCGAGCGATGCATTAGTTGTATATACAACTAATAAGGTAAAAAAATTCAGGTGCGACTCCGCCTTGCGCTGATGCTGTCTGCGGCCTGCTGGATCGACTTGGCTCCTCGCTGGCCCAGCAGGGTCTTGGCCTCAAATTGCGCTTCTTTCCAGAGGGGCAGGGCCTTGCCCAGCAGGCGATGGCCCACCGGGCTGACGCTGAGCAGATGCGTGTTGCCGGTAGCGCCGGGCGTCGCCTTGATCCAACCATGGCTTTTCATGCGATCAAGATTCCGACTGACGGTTGATTTTTCCATGCTCAGCCTCTTGGAGACTTCGCTGGAAGACACGGGGCCAAGTTTGGCGATGGCCACGAGGATGTTGAGTTGGCCCGCCGTGAGCCCCAGGGGGCGCAGGGCGGTGTCGTAGATCCCGCTGAGGGTGCGGCTGAGCAGGCGAATCCGATAGCCCAGGCATTCACTGGCGATCAGGTCGGCAACATCGGGCTCGGTTTTGGCTGGGGCGGGGATCACGGTCATCTCCTGGTTGATAGTTGTATATACAACAAAAGACGCATCAAGTCAACGCGTAACTTCAAGTTTCCAGTATATTTCACAGCCTTCTCATTCGCCGGCCATGCCCGGGAAACCATGTGGTCCATCAAAATCGTGCACGCTGGCCTCAGTTCCACGATTTCGTACAATGTAGGCATGCTCCAGAATCGATGATCGATCATCTGAGGATGCTCACTTTGAAGATGCCTGTGTATCTCGACAACGCCGCGTCCACGCCCTGCGACCCGCGGGTTCTGGGGGCGATGATGCCATACTTCTTCGAGGCATGCGGCAACTCGCTGGGCAAGCATGCCTATGGGCAGGCGGCACGCGATGGTATCGATGCTGCCCGAATGCAAGTCGCCACTCTTCTGGGTGCAAAGCCGGTGGAGATTATCTTCACGGGAGGGGCGAGCGAGGCGAACAATCTCGCCATCAAGGGAGTAGCCAGTGCATTCGCCACGAAGCACCCTGGCCAGAAAGCACACTTCATTACCAACGCTTCGGAGCACAAGGCGGTGCTCGTCCCCATGCAAGGACTTGAGAATCAGGGTCATGCCGTGACTTTTTTGAAGCCTGATCGTGATGGGGTCATCCATGCCGAGCAGGTTACCGAGGCGATGCGGGAAGACACGCTGCTCGTGTCGATCATGGCCGCGAACAACGAGATCGGCGTGATCAATGACATCGCCTCGATCGGCTCGGCCTGCCGCGAGCGGGGCGTGCTCTTTCACACCGACGCCACGCAATACGTGGGCAAGGTCGAGTTCAACGTCGCCCATGATTGCATCGACATGTTGAGCATGACCGGGCACAAGATGTATGGTCCCAAGGGCCAGGGGGCGTTGTATATCCGCGATGAACCACCCGTCGATATCGTGCCCATCATCGAGGGAGGTGGCCATGAGCAAGGCCTGAGGGCCGGAACGCTCAACACCCCCGGCATCGTCGGCCTGGGCATGGCCTGCGAACTCTGCACGCAGGAGTTGGCCGAATCGACCTCGCGAGTGAATGGCATGCGTCGACGACTGGAGGTGACGCTGGTGTCTGCACTCCCGGGGGTACGAATCAATGGCCACGCCAAACATCGACTGCCCAACATCCTCAACGTGTGCTTCGAGTCGATCTCGGGAGTGGCCCTCATCGATCACATCACAGACATCGCCTGTACGAGCGGTTCGGCGATCTGCTCAACCGATCGGGGGCGGGGGGCGAGCCATGTCCTGGCCGGCTTGGGAATTTCGGATGATCTGGCGGCCACGGCCCTGCGGCTCAGCCTGGGGCGGTTCACCACCGACGATGAACTCGACGCCGCGGCCAGACACGTGATCAAGGTGGTGGGCAGTCTGGCCGGATAATAAGCACCCGAAACCGATGATGTTCAGTATCATGTGAATCTTGCATGAAAAGAAATTGTTTCAAATGTGGTCGAAGAATCGAGAACGCCCAGAACGGTCCTTGCCCCGGCTGCGGGGCTGAACGCACGCTACGCACGCTGATTCAGTCGCGTCTGGGATTCGCCATCCTGCTTTTCCTGATGGTTTCGACCATCGGCATCCTGTTGCAGGTTGGTGTGTCCCTGGCCAGTCGCGAAACGACGGGCGAAGCGTATTACTTCGACTTCATGCTGATCGTGTTGCTTGACGCTCCCGCGCTGCTGGTTGGCGGATCGATCGAACGAGGCACCATCCTTTACACTGGCGGACTCCTGTACGTCATCTATGCCGAACTGATCGCCTTTGGCTATCTGAAGAGGCGGCTGGTCTTCATCTTTCCCGCCATCGTGTTGTTTCATGGGGTGGCCATCCCGATGGCGCTGGCCAAGGCCGGCATGGGTATGAGCATGGTCTTCAGGCTTCATGACGTGGCGTCGCACTACGACTGGTTCGTACCGACTGTGTACCTGTTCTACGCCTTGCCGGTTCTTGTCATCGTCTTTGCGATCGCAACCCGCCGGGTCGGTCGATTGCCCATCGAGGGTTCGGAATCGGATCAGTCAATCGAACCCAAGACCCCGGACTGAATCAATGGAGTTTTTCCGGGGGTCACTCCGGGGGTCACTCCTCAAGAGGATCTCGGTGAATCCAGTCCCACATCGCCTCGGCGCGATCGAGTACGAGTTGTTGATCCTGCTGCAGAAGCACTCCCCGGTCGATGAGCATTGTGGAGGCGAACACCGCCTCCTCAAGATACGCCGCCTTTGATCGGAAGCGACTCTCGATACTGGGTCGTTGGTCGTTCGTGTGAAATCGCTCCGACTCGGTCCGTGCCAAAGGGATGTACGTGCCGTAGAAATCATCCAGCTCCATCTCGTTGAGCGCGGCCCCGTGGCGCAGACACCAGGGGGCATAGGTCGCCAATGGGACCATGAGTTCCAAGGTCCGAACGCCCGCCGCTTCATTGCCATACCGATCGACCTGGGAGACCAGGTTGGCATACATGGCCCCGACTTCGGGTGGATGCTTGTCGATGATCCCTTCGGACCAGCGAGGCCCGTAGTCCATCCGATAGGCTTCATGCATGACCTTGGGAATTCTGACCCCCGGAATCCGGGGAAACATGAGGCGGTTGAGTCGCACGAGCGATTTATCTGCATGGTGAGGAAATTGCGAAGGTGGGGGTGGCGTGTCCTGCTTCACCCAGTCAATGAGCCCGACCAGCAGGGCCCGGAGCGTCACCAGGAAATCCAGCGGATTCCCTCGATACGAGGCGACTTCAGCATCCTTGACGCCTGAGATCTTGGATTGATTCCGGGGGGGGAAGGAGCTGACGAAATGCTGGCCCGAAGCCAAGTGGTAGATCCGCTCGTTGGGGAAGGGCTCGATGTCGTCGTTGCCCTCGACGCTGATGTGGATGAGCGCTGCGGCTCGACCCCAGTATTCGTAGCCAGTATTCGTATAGAA
>JAPULD010000293.1 GCA_027295365.1 Planctomycetota bacterium | reverse complement strand
TAAACCCCTGGTGTGAACCCCGGCAAGTAGCCCCCAAGTGCCTGAGTATCACACGGTGTACTTTACACCATCGTGGGAGCGTATTCTGCAGTTCGAGCACCTGGAATCCGGCTTGGGAATCGTATTAAAACACACGGCAAGAGGCAAATTTCACTTTCCGTCGATTTCCGCGAAATTTCTTCGCAGAATCTTGAGCCATCGGCATATATCAGGGTAGATCGTCACGCAATGACATTGGAACCACTTGTACATCGTGAAGACTCGTTCGAACAATAGGAATCATCCATGCCTCGCATTCACCCAGAATCATTCACGTCGTTGCCGTTCCTGATGGGGGTGGCCATGCTGCTTGGGCCATGTCTTGTCTCAAAAGGACAGCAAGCTCTGGAGTGCACAAAGACGAAAATTGTCGCTCCCTTTTCAACGGAATTCCAGCAATTTGGATATCCGGTGGAATTGCACGAGTCGTTTCTGTTCGTCGCGAGCCCCCTTTCCGACGTATCTGAAACCGGGCGAGTCCACATCTTCCAACGTGGTGTTGAACCCGGCAGTTGGCTGCCCTTCAGCACGTTGTTGGGCTCCATCATAGTCCCCGGCGAGGCCTTCGGAATAGACCTGAATCTCGACCTGGACCGCCTGATCGTTGCCGCTAGCAATGACGAAGGAGCGAGCGTTGGCAGTGGAGCGGCCTTCACCTTCGTTTACAACCCGGTGGCGAATGCATGGCAGTCCGAAGACAAATTCTTTGGCTTGGATGGTGTTGAACAGGATCAGGTTGTGAGCGTAGCCGTCAGCGGGAATCTGGCTTTGATCGGCAGTCCTTTTCACAGTCATGGCGGAATCGAATCGGGAGCCGTCTACGCCTTTCACTTCGATGGTTCGACCTGGACCCAGGAGGCCGAACTTCTCAATTCCGACCGCGCTAATATCGACCGATTCGGCTGGTCAGTCGATCTTCATGGCGACACGGCCGTCATCTTAGCGCTTTTGGATGACGCCCTTGGTTCGGTCATCGTCTTCAAACGAATAGCCGGGACCTGGGTTGAGACGGGCAAGATTTTCGGGCCCGATGGTGGACTCGGTGGCCCATTCGGCGGCGGGTCGAATCTCGATTTCGATGGCACCACGCTCGCCGTCGGCGTTCCACTCCATGAGAGTGGTGGGCCTGATGTCGGGGCGGTGTACCTCTTCGAGGATGATGGTACACCCGACTGGCTGTTCATTGAAAAGCTCCTACCACCACTTTCATCGGATAATCTCAATGATCGTTTCGGAATGTCAGTTGATATCGATGACGATCGGCTGGCCGTGGGCGCTTCGCCGGTTTCCAAAGGCTCGGGGCACATTTATCGATTTGACGGAACCGACTGGAACCACGTCATTCGGCTGACGATGCAGGAAGGGACCACCAGTGGCGTGTTCGGAGGAAGCATCGCCATCAACTTGGACACCGTGGTCATCTCCAATCCGTATGATGCCGAAACGAATGGGTCCGCCTTCGTCTACCGGGACATCTTCATCGACGATTGCAACCAGAACTGCATCGACGACCTCGCCGAACTCGCCGACGGCACCGCCTTCGACTGCAATGCAAACGGCTTGCTCGATCAATGTGACTTGACCAACCTCACGAGCGTTGATTGCAACAACAACCTCATCCCCGATGATTGCGAGGACTGCAATGGCAATGGGCAGGCCGACGAGTGCGAACTGTCCGGACTGTGGGTCGTGAACTCCCCGCAGCTCGGCCCCATCGGGCTGGGCTCCACCGTCAGCCACACCTTCATCGACCCCCGAACGGCGTTGAGTGACGTGACCCTGGACCTCTCGTCCAACGCCGATCTGCAGGGCTCCTTCAAGTACATCGATCTCTATCTCAACGATGATTACCAGGGACGCATCTTCAACGGCGCGAGCAGCGAGGGGTGTCCTCCCATTCCCGAGCTCGATGTTCCCGAGTTCGACCAGGTGATGATCCTGATGGACGACTACAACGCTTTAGTGGGTGCGGGTGATGCGACTTTCCGTTTCGAGGCGGACACATTCCTCGCCACCGCCTGCGTCGATCCCTCGTGGGTGCAGTTCACGATGAGCTACACCGGGCCTCCCACCACCCCCGATGTCAACGTGAACGGCGTCCCCGACTCATGCGACCTCGCCCGGGGCGACAACAACCTCGATGGCGTCGTCAACGTCGATGACCTGTTGAACTTGCTGGCCAAGTGGGGTACGTGCGGCTCCCCCTGCCCCGAAGACTCCGACCTCGATGGCGATGTCGATGTCGAAGATCTCCTGTCACTGCTGGCCGGTTGGGGATGAGATTGAAGCCGCCTTAATAACGTACCGGTCCCGTATTTTTCGTTGTTTGTTCATTTACGTAAACAAAGCCCCGCAAACAAGTTGCCGCAATCTACGGCTCTCGACAACGGCCCATCCACAATTTCCTGCGCAGTGCTGGGCCTGATTGTCATTAATACTCTCTATCAGCTGGGCTTCCTTTGCTCACAATAAGAATTGCGACCTGACCCTATGGATTCAACCATGATCCTCAACTCTCATGCCATGCGCAAATTTAGGAACATTCTCTTCTCGGTCATAGTGTTGCTTGGGATATGTCTTGGGGCCTCGGGACAGGATCCTCCAAATTGCAATACAACGATCATCGTCGGTCCGCCCTCGACGGAATTTCAGATGTTTGGATGGAGTGTGGAATTGAATGATTCGTTCCTGGTCAGCGCTGCATTCACCTCATCATTCTCGGATCTAGGACGTGTACATATCTACAAGCGAGGTATCGCTCCCGGGAGCTGGATACTTTCCACCACGTTTTTGGGACGCCTTGATATCCCCTTTGTGAACTATGGATGGGACATTGATCTCGATCAAGATCGTTTGATCATCGCCGCTCTCACCGATACGGGAGCGGCGGTCGGCAGTGGCGCGGCTTATACCGCCGTTTACAATCCAGCGGTTGATGCATGGCAATCGGAAGACAGGTTTTTCCCCATGGATGGCGCGGAGGAAGATATGATCTACAGCGTGGCCATCAGTGGCGACTTGGCATTGCTGGGCAGTCCGAATCACAGTCATGGCGGGATTATTTCGGGGGCCGCATACGCATTCCATTTTGATGGATCGAACTGGATTCAGGAGGCTGAACTTCTCCCGTCCGATGCCGCCAATGGCGATTTGTTTGGCAAGGCGGTTGAGCTTCATGGCAACACCGCCGTGATTTACTCACCCAGGGACGCTCTTGGTTCGATCTATGTCTTCAGGCGTATCGCCGGAAGCTGGGTTGAATCGGGGAAGATCAAAGGCCCCGATAATGGATTCACCGGAATATCCGAAAACCGGAGAAATATCGATTTT
>JAPULD010000292.1 GCA_027295365.1 Planctomycetota bacterium | reverse complement strand
TCGGAACGGGCGTCGGCCTGAAGCAGCAGATCGCCCTCGTCGTCGTACATCTGCATTTCAGTATCCTCTTGAACTGGTTTGGTCACCGCACAACTCCTTTTGTGGTTGCGGGAATTATACATCGGTCACGAAGGCTCTGGGGCTGATTGTCAATTCGTCTGATTCCTGCCTCTACACGGGTGATGTCAGTCTCTCTCCATGCTTCGTACCGTGGACGAGGGTCCGATCGCGCAAGAACGGGGGGATGTGGGAATGGTGACAATTGTCTGCAGACCACATGCCGAATGGACCTTGGTGGGGCAGCTACGAACCGGACACGTGTCGATACATCAATGCCGCCCACCTCGAATAAAACGCAAAGGCCGGCTCTTCGTTGTTGATTTTCATGCCGGGCAGCCGCAGTTGTTGGTGCCGGGCCGGAGGCTTCCACAGGGAAAAGTAGGGATCGACGATGGCCTCGGGGGCGAGATGAGCGAGCAGTTCGCACATCTTGTCGATGTTCTCGTTGTCGCTGAGGCCACGTTGTTCGCCGAGGATCCCGAAGCCGAACTTGTCGCCGTCAATTTGAAAGACTCGCCCATCCTTCAGGTGAAGGTCGAGTTTGTCGGATGTCTTCATCGTCTTTTCATTAGCGTAATCCGACATGCCTTGCATTCTGTAGACGGACAGAGCAAGTCCATAGGCTCCGCCGAGCCCGAAGCCCGCACCGAGTTGGGCCGAAGAAATGCCGGTGTGTCGTCTGTTTCCAGAGACGATCCAATGCGGTGCATCGATTGCCGTCGAAGGGGAAGTTGTCTTTTGTTCGCTGAGCTTGGCACGAATGAGAATGTGAAGGTCGTCCGGGTTGATAATCTCAACGCCGGCCCGCCAGAGGGTGACGTGAATACCATCTTGCTTCAGTTCAAAGTCGCGAATCTTGTGCGTCGGGCCCAACGAACTGATGTCATCCATCGAACATGAAAAGGCATCACCACCTTGGTTGAGAATGGTGCGTGTCGCGGCCAGGCATTGACGTGGATCGTAAAGGCCAAGGATGCAAGGCGGGGTTCTGCCCAGCCTCATCTCGATCGTTCTGGCATCCATTCCGGCTTCGGAATGCAAAAGCCCGGCGAGTTCCTTTCGAGATAAACTCGCCGGGGATGTGATCAAGGTCAGATAGTGAGCATCATGTTGGTTCATGGCACGAGTGCTCTCAGGGCTTCTCATCCTTGTTGACGACTGAGTCGGCTGGCGTGATCGCTTCAGGTTTTGGCTCAATCTGAACATCTGCATACTGAAGGGGCTTCGCGTCGTTGTCGACGATCTTGCCCAAAACGCTGGGCAGTTCGATGCCGGCCTGCTGGGCCAGTTCGTGCATCGCGGGCAGCGAGCCGATGAGACCCGAGAGGAAGTCGGCGGTCGCGCCGTTTCGCGATCCACCCAGGCCGCCACCGCCTCGGCCCGAGTCCCAGACCGTGATCTTGTCGATCTTGAGGTTCTGGATCGCCTTGACCTGCTCCGCGACCAACGTCGGAAGCTGTTCGATCATCAACAACGTCGGGGCGATCTGGGGGTTCTCGGCGCACGCCTGAACGAGTTTCTTGTAGCCGTCAGCCTTGGCCTCCAGCACCTTGCGGAGGCCTGCCGCTTCCGCTTCGTATTTGAGAAGGATGGCATCGGCTTCACCCCTGGCCACGCGGCGGGTCTGCTCGGCCTTGGCTTCCGCTTCGATCTCGATGCGTTGTTTCTCGATTTCCTGGGGAGCGAGTTGCTCCTTGCCGAGGCGGGCGATTTCCTGCTCGCGTTCGGCAATGTAAATCGCTTGTTCAGCCTGGGACTGGGCGATGTCGGCCCGTTGCTTTGCTCCGGCTCGAATCTCCGCAAGCTTGGCGTTGTACTCGGCAATCTGAGCCTGGGATGAGTTCTCGCCTTCGATGGATCGAGCTTCCGCTTCGGCAACCTGAATTCGCTGTTCCTGTTCGGCTTGTTTTTCTGCGGCGATTGTTTCCGCATGGCGCCGGGCCGTGGCGATTTCTCGATCCCGTTGGGATTCAACTTCGCCCTTGATCGCTTCTGCTTCAAATGATGCTATCGCCACTCGCTGCTTGCGTTCGGCAGATTTCTTGCCTTCGTTGGCGATGGCCGACTGCTTGGCCACTTCCACGATTTCTTCCTGCTTGGCCGTCGCCTCACCCATTGCCCCGTCGCGGTCTTGCTGGGCGACATCGACCTTGGCCTGGTTGATCGCTTCGGCTGCGGCTCGCTTGCCGATCGCCTCGATGTAGCCCGACTCGTCGGTGATGTCGCGAACGTTGACGTTGATCAATTCAAGGCCGATCTTGTTCACTTCCTGGGCCACGTTCTCGTTTATCAGGGCCATGAACTTCTCGCGATCCTTGTTGATCTCCTCGATGGAGAGCGTGGCGATCACGAGACGAAGCTGACCCAGAATGATGTCCTGAGCCTGATCGCGGATTTTTATATCGTTGAGCATAAGCAACCGTTCCGCGGCGTTGTTCATGAGCACCGGATCGGTCGAAATACCCACGGTGAACGTCGAAGGCACGTTCACGCGAATGTTGTTCAACGACAGCGCGCCTTCAAGGGGGATGTCGATGACCAACGGTTCGAGGCTGAGAAACGCATAGTCCTGGAAGAGGGGCATCACCAGGGTGCCACCACCGTGCAGGCACTTGGCCGCTTTCTGCGTACCGACCTTGCCGTAGATGACCAACACCCGGTTCGAGGGGCAACGCTTGTACTGCCGGATGACGAAGACCACCAGGAACAGCACGATCAACACGAAAGCGGCGGGGAGACCCAGCCACAGCAATGGATTTTCAACGAGTGACTGCGCAAGAATAAGATATTGATTCATCACAAAACCTCCGGTTTTATCAAACTCAGACTCAGATGGCGCGCACGGTGATCGTGTTGTCTCGGTTGACCTTGACGACCTTCACGCGGCGTTTGGATTCAATCGTACCATCATCCTCGGAAAAGGCGTTGAAGAGACGCTGGCGACCGCTGACGACGAGTCGCACCTGGCCTCGTTTGCCTTGACCCGGAATACCGACGTACACGACGCCTTCTGCGCCTTGAGCGTCGCTTACGTTGATATTGCCGCTGGACTGCAGGGAGTAAACAAACTTCAACAGCAGCATCATCAGCCAGGCCAGGCCCACACCACCGACGGTGGCGATGAACAGGCTGAGGGGCCATTCCAGACCCGACCCCTTGTACGCACCGAGACCCGCCCAGCCAAATCCCATCAGGAACGTGGCGATGGTCTGGATCGAGAGCACCTTGAAGGCATCTCCCGGGTCGCCGTGGACATCCCCATCCGGCGCATCAATATCAGCGTCAAAATCGCCCCCGGAATCCCCGTCCGCGCCCGACATCATCAAGACCATTCGCAGGAGGAAGAAGAACGTTCCTACGAAGGCGGGAAGCGTGAACCATCCGGCATTGTTGGAGAAGAAGAGATCAAACATGGTGTACCCTTTTTGACACAATGTAGCATTGCATCGAATCGAATGAGGGTCATGTCTGATTGAAGTCCATCAAGGACGCGTAACTTCGATATTCTCGTAAGTCTTTGATAGACAAGGGTTACGAGAGATGCTGAACGAAGAACTTGGTCTGTCGGTTCTTGGCATCCGAAGCGAATTTACCGAATCCTGCATGTTCATTGGGGGCTCCGGTCCTGTCATACTCGATGAATTCGATCAAGGACGGATCGGTATAGCGACTCTTCAACGCATCAAGAAACGATCGTTGCCCATCGATGTTCACCCACTCATCATGAATTGCATGAATCGCCAGCATCGGAATCTCGCGCCAGCCTTCAAGGTGTTCCATCGGGTTTCGCTGGTTGATGTGCTCCATCTCAAGATGGTTGAACATCTTCCGCTTTCGTTGCGAAATCCAGGATCCGGTGGTTGCCTCCACCGAGGCGGCGCAGAACGTATGTTCATGACACAGGCGGGCCAGCGTGGCCATCCCCCCGGCGGACATGCCCCCGATCCCGATCCGGGAAGAATCGAAGTGTCGCATGGCGTTGACGTGCTCGACCACTTGATCGATCTCGTCGATCATAGTCGAAACGACATCCAAGGCTTTTTCGGGCTGTTGCAAGTTGGCATCGATCCGCTCCCCATGGCCCGGCAGATCGACGGCGCAGACGCCGATGCCTGCTCTCATCAGACGCAGATACCGACCCGGATCGATTTCCTTGGAAACAGTTCGCCCGTGCATCCACAACACCCAGGGGACGATGGAATCAGAATTCCAGTCGGGATGCACAAGCATCGCGGGAATGCCTGTTTCACCGAGGCGTTCCCAACGGGTGTTTTCTCGAAGCCGAGAAGGCAGTTCTTGACCCAGGACATCAACCATGATGTTGCAAGAATAGCCTTGCGTTGGGATGAGACGACTGGAAGGGGATGGAATTCTGAGTTCGAAGATCAGTTGATCTTGCGCACGATTCCGTTGATGGGGATACGGAATTGCTCTTCACCCGGGACATCCGTCAGGATGAGCACCGTACCGCCGACTCGGCCTTCATAAAGTCCAGGATCGCCTGAGATCGTCAGGCGATAGCCGGAAATGCCGGGCTGGTTGAGCGGCTCGACACTGAGCGAAAGACCTGGCATGACGGCGTTCTCAAGATACGCACCACTCATCGTGAAAGGCAGGCCATCGGAACGGGTGAGCGTGACGGAGCGTTTGAACGGAGTCTTCAATGGGGTCGCGCCGACTCTGAACATCGTGTCGCTGGCGTGAATCTTTCCGAACATGCTGGCGCTGACGTGAACGGACACGTTGTGGTGAATCTGTTCACCGGTCTCGGGATGCCGCATACGCGTCTTGACGACGACGGAAGTCGTCATGCCGCCCCAGCGACCATTCTTGTACAGGGTGACCGCAATTCGTTGGCGTTTCTTCGGACTGGTCGGCAGGAAGACATCGGTGACGCCGTCTTCCTCGACCACTTTGCCGCTGATCAGCGTGTTGGGAGCATCGACCGAATCGATGATCATGTCCGGATACCGGCCCACGACATCGACATACCTGACATGATCTTCATTGATATCGACTGCCCCGAATCGAAGGTACATGCTTGGTTCGATGGTCACGAGCGGCATGATCTCGGAACTGATGTACAGCGTCTGAATCTCGCCGTTCTTGGCGTTGGTGATCACGTCGATCTTCTTGATCTGCTTGCCGGAACCCTTGGGCGAAAAGGCCACGCGAATCCAGCCGCCTTCTCCCGGTTCGTAAATGTACTTGTCAAGTTCGAAGGCCGTGCAACCACAACTTGGTTTGATTTCGTGGATCAAGAGCGTCTCGGTCCCGGTGTTCCGGAACGGGAACGAGGTCTTGTGATCCGTGATGTTCCAGATCTGGCCAAACTCATGTCGCGATTTTGCAAAAGTCATCTGAGGGCCGAATCCGGACTGACGATCGGCGGGCAGGGGCTCATCGGGAGCCTCGAACGGTACCGCTTGATAGCCACCCGGCAGGGGTTTGTTGTCTGTACTCGGAGTCGCCGGTGCCGACTCTTCCATGCTGACATTCATCTCTGGTTGCACCGACGCGACATTGGATTCCGCTGCACCTTCTTCGCTCGGAGCCCGACTGCAGCCCGGCAGGGTGATCAGGAGGCCGACCAAGGCCATCGTCATCACCAACGCCACTCGTTGTCTCTTGTGGAATCCCATCCTCATCATCCTCTCAATTGCATGGAATCGTATCGATATGGGTGAAATCAGTATCTGTGACTCTATCGGTCAAGTCGATCGAGGAATAGAGTCGCTTATCCGGACATTGAACCCCCTCAGGGGCATCAGGAGGGTGCACGAGTACCTTCACGTGCTATCGTGCCTTCTGTTTCAACGACTCACCCGGCTGTTGATTGCCGGTTCTTGCCAAGGAGAATGTGGTGGAAATGGTTCTGGCTGCCGTGATGCCCGGGAAAGGCAAACCAATCGAGGTTCAGGAGTTCCCCGAGCCCGATCTGGAGGCTGATTCTGGGCTCATGAGGGTGGAACTCAGCGAGGTATGCGGCACTGACGTTTATCTCAGGGACAGCCGCCTGGTGGGAGTTCCTTATCCCATCATCCCTGGCCACGTTTCAGTCGGTCGTTTGGATAAAATTCGGGGGTCAATGTTCGACATTATGGGCAAGCCTCTGGCTGAAGGGGATCGGATCACGTTCCTGGATGTCCATCGGACCTGCCATGCCTGCTGGCATTGCTGCGTGGCCAAGGCGAGTACCCGTTGCCCCCATCGCAAGGTCTATGGCATTACCTATGGGGTGGAACAGGATGGGCTGACCGGTGGCTGGTCGGAGAAGCTGTATCTCAAGCCGGGGACGCTCTGTATTCGGGTGGATGGGGTTGATGACGAAGCGTTCATGGCGGGCGGCTGCTCGCTGCCGACGGCTCTGCATGCGACGGATCGGGCGGAAATCCAGATCGGTGACACGGTGCTCGTGTTGGGAAGTGGGCCGGTCGGACTCTCTTCGGTGGTCTTTGCAAAGATGGCCGGGGCGCTGAAGGTCCTCTGTATCGGTGCGCCGGCGCATCGTCTGGAAATTGCCAAACACGTCGGGGCGGATCAGGTCCTCGATATCGAAACCCAATCGATGGACGCGAGAATGGACTGGATCGCCCAACACACCCAGGGGCGAGGGGCCGACGTGACGATCGAGGCAACCGGAGCTCCCGCGGCGGTCGTCCAATCCATGCGCTTCACGCGTGATGCGGGACGCGTCGTCGTGGTGGGCCAGTACACCGACCATGGCGAGACGCCCTTCAATCCTCATCTTGATCTCAACAAGAAGCACCTGGACATCCGGGGTTGCTGGGGTTCTGACTTCTCGCATTTCTACCGGGGGGTTCAGATCATGGCGGATGCCGATCGGGCTGCCCCCTGGAAGCACATCGAAATGGATCGGTATGGCCTTGCCTCCGCCAATGAGGCTCTGGAGGCGGTCCAGACAGGCCGAATCATCAAAGCGCTGATTGACCCGTGGAAGTCGGATTAGTCTGTAGGTCAGGTCCAATTGAGATTTTACGATGAGGTATGAAGAGAATTTGTAAAAGAAATCTCTCTTGAGGCCCAAGAATACGATGAGGGGTGACTGACCTGCAGGGGATAGGTACGTGAAAAACGAATCCCAAACGCATGACGCCTCACAGGCTGAGTCAGAAGAGCACGATGCGTCATCCTTGAGCGAGGGCGATGGTCAAAACATCGGGGAACGGATCTTCTATCGCAACCAGGAAGAATTCGATAAGGCGTTGAATACCGCCGCCGAGTCGATCAGTCGAAAGGCCGGGCCTGACTTTGTGGGGCATTTGGTTTTTTGGGGAATCCTGATCGCGATTGGATTTTTCGTCTTTGTTGATCGGCTCTTTCAATGGGATTTGCGCCGGACCCTGATCCCGGGGGTAGATCTCGTCAAACTGCTGGGGATCGTTTTGGGTGGGCTCGTGATTTATTTCCTTGCGTGGAGACAGAGCCAACATGGTCGCATCCTGCGCAATCGTCTCTGTTTGAAATGTGGCACACCATTAACAGGCATTCATACCAATCAACAGGGCGATGGCATTTGCCCGAATTGTCAACGAGAATTCAACCTTGGCGAGTATCGACCTCCCGGAGAGAATCGGGGAAAGCAATTCAGGGGCTATCTGGACGTGGCTCATTTTGACGCCGTGATGTTCAAGGCCGCCGAGCAAATCAAGAAGACCAAGCTCCTCGGATTCGAGGCTGATCTGATGGGGACGTGTTGGATTGCATTGGGCATTAACTTAGTCAGTTACTATCTTCTGGGCTGGGACCTCTTCGATTGGCTCCCAGTCGATATCCCGGTCAATGGCATTACATTCGTCGTCTTGCTGATCTGGGGCGGCTGGTATTCAACTCGGGTGAAAAAGCTGCTGCCGGCCATCCTTGACCAACGTCTTTGTATGAATTGCGGCTACTGCCTGCTGCATAGCCCCACCGACGATACCGGGCATGGTCGGTGTCCGGAATGTGGAGATGCCTACGGCATTGAGCAGTATGAGAAACCTCCGGAAGATCAATCTGAAGAAGCCCAAGCAGTCTCGACTGAGATCGAATCGACCTGAAAAGGTGACACAACACCTGTGCACGATCTCATTTGAATCGATAGACCGTTCTATCTTCGGGGATTGCGCCGCGAATCGGAATCTCGTCTCGGGGACTGATCCTTCGTTCTCGGTTGGCTGAGCGCAGCCTTGGCCATGGAACCAGAACCGCTACTGCGAGACGGATCGGAACGGGCGGCGGGCTCATCCACTTCGGATGGCGATGGGAATGACGATGACGTCTGGTCATTCTCGTTAATGGGCTCAAGCATGCGGCCAAAGATCATGCGACCGGCGGAGGTCTGCAAGGAGTTGGTCACCGAAAGGTTTATGGTCTGCCCGATGTAGTTGCCTGCATCCTCAACGACGACCATGGTTCCGTCGGGCATGTAGCCGACGCCTTGTTCGGCGGATTCGCCGCGCTTGACGATCTCCAC
>JAPULD010000291.1 GCA_027295365.1 Planctomycetota bacterium | reverse complement strand
GATCTAGGTGCCACGGACAGCGAAGTGAAACGGAGTCGTCCGTGCCGATTGCAGGAATGAATACGGAATCTCCTGGATGCTCGAGTACGTTCTTCGATAGTCTGGCTTCCAGTCGAAGACACGGACGACTCGCTTTGCTCGCTGTCCGTGGCACCCGGCTGTCATTACCTTCGATTCTTGTGTTGGGGGTGTAGAATCACATCATGCTGCTTGACGTCTCCAACTTGCTCTCCCCCGAAGGGGCCATCGCGCGGCGACTGGAAAACTTCGAACCTCGCCCCCAGCAGCTGCAGATGGCCGAGGCGGTCGATCGCACGATGAATCGCAAGGGCCATTTGGTCGTCGAAGCGGGGACGGGGGTCGGGAAATCCTTCGCGTATCTCATTCCCGCGATCAAGCACATCCTCGAAAACGAGCAGCGGATCGTCGTCGTCACCAACACGATCAACCTGCAGGAGCAGCTCATCGAAAAGGATCTGCCCCTGCTCAACGCGGTGATTCCCGATGAATTCACCTCGGTGCTGGTCAAGGGGCGAGGCAATTACGTCTCCCTGCGAAGGCTCAAACTCGCCAGCGAGCGGCAGGAGAAGCTTTTTCCAGATGATGATGCCCGGCACAGCCTGCACATGATCGAGGACTGGGCCTATACGACGGACGACGGAACGCTTTCCACGCTGCCTCAGCTGCCCCGGCCCGAGGTCTGGGACTACGCCCAGTCCGACACGCACAACTGCATGGGTCGCAAGTGCCCGACCTACGACAAGTGTTTCTACCAGTCAGCCAGGCGGCGGATGGAGAATGGCGACCTGCTCGTCTGCAATCACGCGCTGTTCTTCTCCGATCTCGCCCTTCGGGGCCAGGGCGTCGGGTTTCTGCCTCCTTATGATCATGTCATCATCGACGAGGCGCATGGAGCCGAGGACATCGCGGCGGACCACTTCGGACTCACCATCGCCGAGGGGCGCATCTTTCACTTGCTGCGATTGCTCTTTCATCCCCGCCGAAGCAAGGGGTTTCTGACTTCCCTGAAGCTCAAGGACGAGTCGACCACGCTGATTGACAAGGCGATCCATCTGAGCCTGGAGTGTCGAGACGCCGCTTCGGCCTTGTTTGACAATCTGGTGAAGTGGCAGCAGCAACATGGGCCGGGCAATGGCCGCATCTCCAAGCCCGACATTGTCGGCAACCCCTTGTCCGAGCCGATGGGCGAACTGGCCAAGCTGCTGCGATTCCTGCGCGACAAGGCCGACCGGGAGGCCGATGAATTCGAGCTTAATAGCTATGCCCAACGTGCGAGCGACATCGCCACGGAACTGAGGCTTTTTCTGGGTCAGCAAATCGAAGGATGCGTGTATTTTCTCGAAGGCGCGGACTCCCGCCCCCGCCCCGGGAGTGCTCATGGCCAGAGTGATCAACGAAGACGATTGACGCTGAAGTGCGCTGCGGTCGATGTCGCGCCGATCCTCCGCGAGCGGTTGTTCGCCCAGGATATTTCCGTCACGCTGACATCCGCGACGCTTGCGACGGGACCCGATGACTTCTCTCATTTTATGAAGCGCATGGGGTGCGAGAACGCCGAGGCAATTCAATTGGGCAGCCCATTCGATCACGCCTCGCAGATGCGCATCCTCGTCGATCAGTCTTTGTGCTTGCCCAGCGACGAAAGGTACGTTGAACAATTGGTCCCCCGGGTCGAGTCCATCGTCCGCGAGACGGATGGTGGGGCGTTTGTATTGTTCACCAGTTTTTCGATGCTCAATGCGGTTGCCGACATTTTGCGCGATACGCTGACCGACGATGGTTTCCCCGTGCTGGTGCAGGGGCGTGATGGCCGTCCCGGGCTGCTCCTCAAGCGTTTTCGCGATGATGAGCGATCGGTTTTGCTGGGCACATCCAGTTTTTGGCAAGGCGTTGATGTGAGGGGCCGCGGACTTCGCAACGTCATCATCACCCGTTTGCCTTTTGAGGTACCCGATCGCCCCCTGGTCGAGGCGAGACACGCCAAGATCAAGGCCCAGGGAGGCAATCCATTTATGGACGATCAGCTGCCCCGGGCGATCATCCGCTTCAAGCAGGGGGTGGGAAGGCTCATCCGCTCCAGCACCGACAAGGGCCTCATCGCGGTCCTCGATCCCCGGATCGTGACGAAGTTCTACGGGAAGAAGTTCTTGGCCGCCCTCCCTGAAGGCGTGGAAATTGAATCGCTGACGATGGTGAATGATGAGATGGATCAGTTCTTTGATGAGTTCTGAGCGGCTTCAAGCAGAATCGCAAGGATCTCCTCTCGATCGGCGATTTCATTGCGAGTGTCCCGCACGGCATCGATGACGGTCAAGTCATCAAATAACGATGTATAATGAACATCTGCCCCGGCATCCAATAGGTCTTGGACAACGTTTACTTTGCTCATCATCGCGGCCATCATCAGCGGAGTGATGCTTTCGAAGAGTATGGCATTGACGTCTGCTCCATGCCTTATCAGTGCGGAATAAGCGAAACTCCACTCGGGCTTGTCAGTGGCAATTGCCATCATGAGAGGTGTCGACCCTAAGCTGCTTCTTGCATTTACATCCGCTCCGGCTTCAACGAATATAGAAATACACCTCCCGATGTTCTTCGAGGCGATCATCAATGGCGTCTTTTCATCGGCGTCACGAGCATCGACCACGGCACCGGCATCGATGAGGGATTCGACAATATAGCGATTATCGGAGAAAGCGGCGTAGTGCAGGGCCGTCATTCCTTCTTCAGTGGTGGTTTGAACGTCGGCCCCTTTCGTGATCAACAAGGCGACCGAGTTGGCGGCACCTCGTTCGCTGGCGATCATGAGGATCGTCATGTCGTTTAAGTTATACGCTTCCAGTTCTTCCCCCTCTTCAAGCAGCAATTCCACGCACGCCGGGTAGTCAGCGCGCGCAGCCCAGACCAGTGCCGTCAAGCCTTCATCATCAATGACGAGTGAATCCGCTCCGCCGGATAGAAGAATGCTCAATGTCGAGGGATACCCATTGCTCGCGGCGAGCATCAGAGGTGTCCGACCCCACTTGTCTCGTGATTCCATGTCCGCCCCGGCGGCAAGAAGCAATTCGACGCAATCATCCGTGCCCATGCCCGAGGCCGCCGCGAGGGCGGTTTGCCCGTCATTGTCGGTTCGCTCCAGATCAAGGCCAATGTCTTCATCGAGCAGGAATTGAACCAGTTTGGTCTGGTTTCGAGTGGCCGCGAGAATCAGAGGCGTCTGGCCAGTCTCGGGCAGGGCCTCGTTGACGTCCGCGCCTTCGTTGATCAGACGCTGGATGGTCTGGAGATTGCCATACTGGGCGGCGTAGTGAAGCTTCGATCCCTTGACGCCCCTGGGTTGTGGCGTCGCCGGCGGCTTCTCGCATCCCGGTGTGACCAATAGAAGTCCACAGGCGACCAGCGCCATCGCCCGAAATGACCGGTGCCATCCTGCCCATCCTGAGAAACGCCAACGACTTGCTATCATGTTGTCCTCCGAAACCACCCGAACCCAAGGATAATCATGCTCGGCAAAGTATTCAAGGCCTACGACGTCAGGGCCATCTACCCCAAACCCCTCACGGAAAAAATCGCCTGGCAGATCGGCTATGCCGGTGCCCGGTTTCTCACCGAACATGCCACCGAGGCGGGGCACGACGACCCGATGATGCGGCACGTGGTCGTCGGTCGCGACATGCGCACCAGCTCGCCCCTGTTGACCGAAGCCCTGAAGTGGGGCGTCCGCGACTTCGGCGCCCACGTCATCGACGTCGGGCTGGTTGACACCCCCTTCATCTACTTCGCGATCAACTACCTCGGGTGTTGTGGCGGCATCATGACCACGGCATCGCACAACCCGTCGAACTACAACGGATTCAAGATCTCCAGGATCGCCGCCAAGCCGGTGGGGATGACCACGGGGCTGGACAACATCCGAAAGTACGCCGCGATCGCCGACCGGGACAAGGTCAAGAAGCAGGACGGTCGCGAGGAACTCCGCGACATGTGGGACGCCTATCGATCGCACGTCCTGCACTTTCTCGACCCGGCGATCCGTGACGGATCGAAGAAGATCAAGGTCGTCATCGACGCCTCCAACGGCATGGCAGGCACCATGGTGCCCAAGGTCTTCGACGACGTGCCGGGCCTGGAGATCACGAAACTCAACTTCGACAATACCACCGGGGAGTTCGTCCACGAGCCCAACCCGCTGGTCGAGGCGAATCTCGATCAACTCAAGGCCGAAGTCAAGAAGACGAAGGCGAACCTCGGCATCTGTTTCGATGGCGACGCCGATCGCTGCATCGTGGTCGATGAGAAAGCCCACACGATCGGATGCGACTTGCTGACGGCCTGGCTGAGCAAGCGGTTTCTCCGGGAGCATCCTCACTCATCAATCGTCTACGACCTTCGCTCCAGCAAATCCCTGGCCGAGACGATTGTCGAGGGGGGCGGCACGCCGATCCGCAGCCGCGTGGGTCATGTGTTCATGAAGCAGGCTCTCGCAGAGTCTGATGCGTCATTCGGGGGCGAATTGTCTGGACACTTCTACTTTCGAGACAACTTCTACGCCGACTCGGGGGCGATCGCCTTTGCGGCGGTTGTCAGCGCGTTGGCGGACAGCAAGGGGCCGCTCAGCACCCAGATCAAGCCCGCCCGACGCTATTGCCAGTCAGGCGAAATCAACTTCGAGGTCGAAGACAAGGAAGAAACGCTCGAAGAACTGCAGGGGGCTTATCCCGACGCGACCATCGACGAACTGGATGGGGTCACGCTCGACCTCGGAGACTGGTGGTGCAACGTCAGGGCCAGCAACACCGAGCCCCTGTTGCGACTCAACCTGGAAGCGGCGGATGAAGCGACGGTCCTCGAGCTTGTGGAAGAAGTCTCCAAGCACCTGGGCAAACGCGTCGCGCACTGAGTGCGTTGGCGTGCTTCACTCACCTGGAATGGTGGAGATGACGCCTTCCCAGGGGCTGGAAGCGGTTGCATACATTCGCTTGGGGATTCGCCCCGATCGAAAACCCAGATACCCGGCTCGACAG
This sequence comes from Planctomycetota bacterium, assembly GCA_027295365.1. Lineage (GTDB taxonomy): Bacteria > Planctomycetota > Phycisphaerae > Phycisphaerales > SM1A02 > JADFSH01. The sequence goes on along the minus strand of JAPULD010000291.1, from coordinate 2,720 downwards.
GCACAGCTCATCGCCTTGGCCATGTGCACCGCGTGCGTTGCATGGGCGATGCCCGTATTGAGCAGGACGCCATCGGCGCCGAGTTCCATGGCCAGCGCAACATCGCTGGGGGCGCCGACCCCCGCATCGATGATGACGGGATAGTCCGGCGCACCGCCATGCTCCGGATCCTTGAGCAGTTCGAGGATGATCGCGATCGCGGCGGGGTTGGCGATGCCACGACCCGACCCGATGGGACTGCCCGCCGGCATCACGCTGGTGGCCCCCGCATCACGCAAGCGCGCGGCCATGATCGGATCGTCGCTGGAGTAACACAGCACGTCGAATCCATCCTTGACGAGTTCGGTGCAGGCTTCCAAGGTGCCGACGGGATCCGGCAGAAGCGTTTTCTTGTCACCCAAGACTTCGAGCTTGACCCAATGCCTTCCCGGATTGTCAAGCTGCTCGAGAATCTCCCGGCCCAATCGCGAGACTCGAATCGCGTCTTCGGCGCTGAAGCACCCCGCGGTGTTGGGCAGGATCGTGTACTTGTCGAGGTCGATGAAATCGAGCATCGAACGACCTTCGGCATCCACCAGTCGCTCGCGACGAACGGCCACTGTCACCACTTCCGCCCCCGACGCTTCCAACGCGTCCTGCATGACTTCGTAGGTCTCGTACTTGCCAGTGCCCACCACGAGCCGATTCCGAATCGTGACCCGCCCCAGGGTGAGGGGTTTGTACTCGAATCGACTCTTTGTCCTGGACTCTTCGTGAACAGTGCTCGTCATGGGATAATCATCCGCCTCCGACGAGGGTGACGATTTCGATCGCATCGCCCTCGCTCAATATGCACTGGGCATGCCGCCCTTTGGTGATCAGTTCTTCGTTGACCTCGACGGCGCACGCCGCCTGACCCAGTTCCATCTCATCAAGCATGACCTTGATGGAGCAGGACTCGGGCATCGTCCGCGTTTCGCCATTGATAGTGACCTTCATCAGGGCATGATAGGCTTCATTGGCCTCATGTCATCCGGATCCTCATGCCACATCAACCCCTGACGCATTGATTGTTCAGGAATCGATCGTCGCCCAAGGCTCAGATCTCAACTGTTCAGAAACAGAGGCACATGGGCCTGCCGAATCGTGTTGAGGCAGACATCGCCCAGGACGAACCGAGTCATGCGGCTCTTGGCCGATGAGCCCATGACGATCAGATCGGCTCCCCATGCCTGGGCGTGTTCCAGCAAGTCTTCCTTGGCGTTCGCCTCGACGCACTCGGCGTGGGCGTCCAGGCCATGCACGTGACAATAATTCACCGCATCGACCAGCAGGATCTCGGCCCGCTCGGGCTTCTTGTCAAAGCAGACGACCTTGCACTGCAGGTCGTTCCAGAGCCTCATTTGCACAAACTTCTTCATGGCCTTGGCCGCATGCATCGAACCGTCGTAGGCGATCAGGACCTTGCGGACCTCATGATGCTCATCGGACACGGCCAGGATCGGCCTCACCCCGCTTCGGATGAGCTGGATGATGTAGTCGTCGGGGTGGTGGACGATTCCATATTCGAAAATGCCTCGCATCCCGAATATGGTCAAGTCGTGATATCGCCAGAGAGAGATGAGTTCCTGGAATGGATCACCCGCTTCATGCACGACGGAATGGATCATGCCCGCCTGTTCGCATGAGGCTTCGAAGCCGGCGATCGCCTTTTCGACTCGCTCCTCAGTGACTTCCTGACGCTGGTGCACGAGTTCCGCCGCCGCCGCCCCGGCTCCGATGGGGATGGGCCCCACGTTGGAGACCGCCGCGAGATTGGTGATGGTGACACCGGTCAATTGGGCTTCGTGGCGTTTGGCCAGTTCGATGGCGTGCTGCACCGCGATGGTGGTGTAGGGCGTTCCGCTCAGGGCGACGAGAATGCGTTTCAGCATGATTCCAAGCTCTCGAACTTCATTCTATTCCATTCATCATAAGAAGGGTCACATTCGTGCGTATTTTCGGCGGCTGCGTCGGGCGACTGCCTACAACAGGAACATCACCATCACGATCACGAAGACCGGGATGAGGATGGGGATGCTGTACTTGAACATGTAGCCAAAGAAGCTGGGCATCTCGATGCCGGCCTGTTCGGCGATCGCCTTGACCATGAAGTTGGGGCCATTGCCGATGTAGGTCATCGCACCCATGAACACCGCGCCGAGGCTGATCGCCACGAGCAGGGCCACGTTGATGGTGCCTCCCGAATCGAGGGTGAGCATCTCTGCTTCGCCTCCCTGCATGGTTTGTGCGAGTTGGAAGAATACGACGTAGGTCGGGGCGTTGTCGAGAAAGGCCGAGAGACCGCCCGTGGCCCAGAAGTAGTGCCAAGGCTCGCTCATGACCGAGGTGATCTGTTCGCCGCTCGCCTTGAGGACATCCAATGGCACCTGCATGGCGATGAAGATGCCCACGAAGAGGGCCGCGACCTCGAGGATCGCCGCGTAATTGAAGAGGTTCTATTCGCGAACGCCCTTGGGGGTGGACTTCAGCGAGAAGTAGACGAACAGCAGCATCATGATTTCGCGCAGGAAGGGGAAGGCCTTGAATCCCAGCCCCGGGATTTCCTTGCCCGGGGAAATGAACGCGACCGAGAGGACGACGCCCAGCAACCAGAAGACGTTGGAGAAGCCACTCAAGGACAAAGGCACGCGGGTGGCTTCGTCAATTCGCAAAGCTTCGGGGTCTTCCTTGCGATAGGC
>JAPULD010000290.1 GCA_027295365.1 Planctomycetota bacterium | reverse complement strand
CTTGAGGAATCGCTCCATCTGCCGCTCATGGGAGCGACGGTGGATGATCTACGAGGAGTCTCTCAGGGGAAACTCGACAAGATGCAGGGCATCTTGAAACTCCCCTACTACGTGCTCCTGGCCTTCATGGGGGGGGTCAGGTCCAGCCTCATCGTTGCCCTGGCCGTTCCCTTTTCCATCCTGATCGCCACGCTGGGGATGGGATGGCTCGGCCTCTCGGCGAACCTGATGTCGTTGGGCGGCCTGGCGATCGCGATCGGCATGATCGTGGACGGGACGATCGTCATGGTTGAGAACACCGATCGCTTGCTCAATGAATCCGACGGCTCCGAGCCCAGTCACGTGATTATCGCCAAGGCCTGTCGTGAAGTGGGTCGTCCCGTTGCGTTCGCCATCGCGATCATCGTCATCGTGTTCCTCCCCCTCTTCACGCTGCAGGGCGTGGAGGGAAAAACGTTTCGTCCGCTGGCTTCCACCGTCTCCATGGCGATGGCGGGGTCCATGGTGTTTGCGTTGACCGCCGCCCCGGTGCTGGCCGTGCTGTTGATGAAGCGACGCAAGAAGGCCAAGGCCGGGGGCGAGCCGCTGGTGGTGAGGCTTCTGATGGTTCCTTACAAGCCGCTCGTGAGCTTCTTCGTCAATCGACGATGGGCCGCGGTCTCGCTCGGGACACTCATGCTTCTCATCGGCATCCTCGTCTTTCCCCGATTGGGTTCGGAATTCACGCCCGAACTCAACGAAGGCACGATCGTCGTGCGTTTGACCATGGCCCCGTCCATCTCCCTGGAGGAATCAAAGAACAACGCCCTCCGGATCGAGCGTCGGATTCTCACGGTTCCCGAAGTCACCGGGGTGACGAGCCGGGTGGGGCGAGGTGAAGTCGGCGCGCACGCCGACCCGGTGAACAGCGCCGAGATGTACGTCCTGCTTAAGCACCCGACGCAGTGGCGAAGGCCTCGCGATCAGGAGTGGGTGGAGGACCGGCTTCGTGACGCGATCGGGGAGCCCCCGGGCATACTCGTCAACTTCACCCAGCCGATCGAGATGTCGATCGACGAACTGCTCGAAGGCGTCAGGGCCGAACTGGCCATCAAGCTCTTCGGGGAGGATCTCGACACCCTCAAGAGTGAGGCCGAGAAGGTGGCGGGGGTGGTGCGCACCGTCCGCGGCGCGACCGATGTTCAGGTCGATCAGGTCAGCGGGGCTCCCCAACTGATCGTCAAGGTCAATCGCGAGGCGATCGCCCGGTATGGCGTCAACGTTCGCGATGTGCAGGAGACGCTGGAAGCCGCAGTGGGGGGCCACGAAGCGGGGGAGATATTCGAGGGCATCCGCCGCTTCGGAATTCTAGTTCGTTATCCCGAGAAGGCGAGATCGACGCCCGAACAGATCGCACAACTGCTGATCCCGGGACCACAGGGCGAACGTATCCCGCTGGCCGATCTGGCGACCATCACCAGCGTGGTGGGGCCCCGACAGATCACGCGCGAAAAGAGCCAGCGTTTCATCACGATCCAGTGCAACGTCACCGATCGCGACATCGGCTCCTTCGTGGCCGAGGCGCAGCAGGCCCTCGCGGATCAGGTCAACTTGCCTCCTGGTTATCTGGTCACGTGGGGTGGGCAATACAAACTACAGCAGCATGCCAATGCGCGGCTCGCCGTGGTGGTGCCGTTCACGCTGCTGTTGATCTTCATCTGCCTGTATGCGAGCTTCGCCTCGTTGAAGAACTCGCTGCTGATCCTGCTCAACATCCCGCTCGCGCTGGTCGGGGGCGTGGTCGGCCTGTGGATCAGTGGCCAGAACCTCTCCGTCCCGGCGTCCGTCGGCTTCATCGCGCTCTTCGGGATCGCCCTGGAGAATGGCATGGTCCTGGTGACCTACATGAACCAGTTGGTGCGCGATGGCGTGAACATCAACGAAGCGTCCATCCGAGGGGCCTGCCTGCGAGTGCGCCCCGTGTTGATGACCGCGGCCACCACCGCCCTAGGTCTCATCCCCTTGCTCTTCGCCCGCGGGACGGGAAGCGAAGTCCAGCGCCCCCTCGCCACGGTCGTCGTGGGCGGCCTCGTGACCTCGACGGTCCTGACCCTCCTGGTCCTTCCGGCCCTCTACAAATGGTTTGCGACCCGACCTCTATCGAATGAACCATAAGTAAATAGCACCCGGGCTGGATACTACACGGTCGAAGCACAAACCCCACGCGCAGAGTGGTTCGAGCAGGTCCAGGACATCTCCGTGAGTGTTCATTTCCAAGTCGCCTCAAGGCAGCGGCGTAATGATGGTGTACGTGATTTGCACCGCCCTGACGGCGTGTAGGAGGCTCGAAGGGCTACCGTCGGGAAACTGCACCAAGGCGTAGTACTGAAGGTGCGAATCAATCACTGTGTTTGAGACTGACGTGTCAGTCCTGACCTGGAATCCTCCATCCCCAGTTGAACTCACTGATGCCATCGTTGCCGAAGAAACGGTTGCGAAATCATTGCGTATAAGCTCGACCGTTATGTTTGTTGTCGTTGATATATCTCTTAGAGCCGCTGCAAACTTCGTGACAATCGCACCGTCAGGGAGTACTACGGAAGCCATCGCGGATCCATCCCCCGATCCGAGGAGAGAAAATATAAGTTGTGGTCCACCGCCGGCAAAAATGTGTTCGGTACGATTCTGTGTAGCGAATGAACAAGCCGAGAGCGTGAGAGTGCGCGTCGTGGTCGGAATGGTGATAGTGCCGTCGATGCGGGCGTCGCCATTGACGTGCAGGGGCGCGGCGGGGCTGGTGGTGCCGATGCCGATATTTCCGCCCCCGGTGATGCGGAGCAGGCTGGCGTTGCCGATGCCCTGGAAGTCGAAACCATTGCCCGCCCCGGCCCCGGATCCCCCGATTCGGATGCGGCCGACGTCGTTGAGCCAGTTCAGGGTGAAGGATGCGCCCGAGTTGTTGGGATTGCGCACGATGACTCTGGCGGTGGGGCCGGATAGATTGAGAGCACCCACCACATCCAGCTCGTGACTGGGATTTGCCGTTCCGATGCCGATTCGGTTGTTGAACGAGTCGATCGTCAGCGTGTCGAAGTCGAATCTCAGGGAAGACCCCAGAGCCCAGTCCCCGCCCGAGGGCATCCGCGCCGTGTCGAGGAGACCCG
>JAPULD010000029.1 GCA_027295365.1 Planctomycetota bacterium | reverse complement strand
CTTGATCACTAGGTACAGGCCCCACAGTCCCAGCAACGTCACGATCCAGAATTGCCAATCACCCCATGGCATCAGGTCACCCCCATCCAGATCAGGCCATGGTAGGTGATGAGGCTGAAGACATACGCCAACCCGCTCATGTAGACGAATTGAAAGATTGCCCAGTTCCAGCTTCCCGTTTCGCGCCGCGTCACAGCAAGCGTCGGCAGGCATTGCATCGCCAACACATAGAACACGAGCAGGCTCGCCGCGACCGGGGTGGTGAACAGGAGCGTCCCGTCGGCGCGCTTCGCCCCCACGATCCGCTGGCGCACCGTTTCATCTTCCGCGGGATCCTCATCCATGCCCGCGAAGACCACTGACATGGTTGACACGAAGACTTCCCGGGCCAGTAGGCTGCTGAGCACGCCAATCGTAAGTTGCCAGTCATAGCCGATCGGTTCGAAGACGGGTTCCGCGAACTTTCCGATTCGCCCCATGAAGCTGCTTGATTTCGCATGCCGCGCTTCCATGATGTCGGCCTTCGCGATCAGCGCCTGAGCTTCCGCCGGATCCTCCGTCTCCACCAGTTCAGCCTGCGCTCGTATTGCCGTGGCCTCGGCGGGAGGCGGCACATGGGGATACTCGCCCAGCCACCACAGCACGATGCAGATCGCGACGATGACGGTGCCGGCGTTCTTGAGGAACACCAAGGCCCGGTCATAGGTCGTCAGCAACGCCGACGTGATCGAGGGCATCTTGTACGTGGGCAGTTCGAGAATCATGGGCCTCGACGGGCCCTTGAGGAACGTACGTCGAAAGATGAGCGAGCTGATCAACGCGGCCAAGGCCCCCAGGACGTAACACCCGGTGAAGGCGAGCCCCGCGTACAACGCGTTGTCGCCAAAGAGCATCCCGATGACCAGCACGTACACCGGAACCCGGGCCGAGCAACTCATGAACGGCGCGACGAGGATCGTCGCGAGTCGATCGCGATGATCGGGAATGAGCCTCGCTGACATGATGGCGGGAATCGCGCAGGCATGCGCCGAAAGCAGGGGCACGAACGCCTGACCCGGGAGGCCGAACCGCCGCAAGACGCGATCGGTGACGAACGCCGCCCGGGCGAGATACCCGGTGTCCTCGAGCAGGCTGAGCAGGAAAAAGAGTATGCAGATCTGGGGCAGGAACACCACGACCCCCGCGATGCCCGCGATGACGCCATCGGTGATCAGGCTTTTGATCGCCCCCTCGGGCAATACGCCACCCACCAGATTGCCAAGCCAGGAAAAGATCAGTTCGATCAGGTCCATGGGCAGCGTGGCGAGCGCGAAGATCGTCCAGAAGAGCCCCGTCATGATAGTGATGAAAACGAGCAACCCGATCACGGGATGCGTGAATGCCATGTCCAGGCGATCGGTGAATGTGTCACCCGCACTGCCCACCGCATCGTGGCCACCGACGCTTCGGCTCACCACTTCATCGGCCCAGACTGACGCCGTCTGGGCGTTCGTGGGATCGGGAAGATTTACATCGCTGTGTTGCAGATTCCCCATCGCCTTCAGGAGTTCATCCACGCCTTCCCCGGTCCTGGCGCACATCGGCACGACAGGACAGCCCAGATGCTCGCTGAGTTTCTCCACGTCGATGGTCAGCCCACCCTTCTGGGCGAGGTCGATCATGTTCAGCGCGACCACCGCTGGCAAATCCTGCTGTAACGCCTGGCTGATGAGAATGAGGTTGCGGCTGAGGTTGGTCGCGTCGGCGACGATCACGATGCCATCGGGGCGATCTGTATCGTCGATGTGCCCGGTCAGATAGTCGCGGCACAACCTCGACTCGGGGCGATCGAGGTTCAGTCCGTAATGTCCCGGGAGATCCACCAACTCGTAACGAGTCGATTCAAATGTTCGGCTGCCGACTCGCGCTTCAACCGTCGAGCCCGGGAAGTTGGCGGTCTTCGAGCGCACGCCGCACAGGCGGTTGAACAGCGTCGTCTTCCCGGTGTTGGGATTTCCCAGCAGGGCGAGGCGCGAGTGATTGCTTTGTGAATCCCGGGAAGTGGAAGAAGATGGGGTGCTTTCCCCTGGCTCGTGGATTCGCGTTCCCATGGTGTGGAGTACCGATTGGATCAGGCGGTCGTAACGTCGGGGTGGACCATGATCTTGCCGGCCATGACTTTGGAAAGCCCCAGTCGGGTAGCCGCGATCTGAATGATGCAGGGCTCACCGACGCGACAGATGCGAAGACGACATTGATCGGTCAGGCCCATGGCGCTGAGCAATTCCTGGTCTTCGCCCGACATGTCGCGCTGATGGACGGTGGCGCAACATCCACTCTTGAGGGTGGTCAGTGGAACGGAGATTGCCTGGGCAGTGGCTGGCATGATCACCTCGGGGTCTTGAGGATCGTGGGATCGGATTCAAACCCTGATAGCTCCGGGGAAGTCCGAAGGGCCGGGATTGACGAAGGGGGCCAGATTCCGGGTACCTATTTCCGGGTGCTTAAATCCGGGTGACTAATTCCGGGGGTGAAATCCGGGGGTGAGGACTGGAAAGTCGATTCTTCTTGAGACTGGTTCTCAATACCGAACATTGTAGCGTCAAGTTTCCCCCATGCACGGGGGGAATCCTGATTTCGTTTCCTTAATAGAATAAACGATCTTCGTATCCGCGGAAAGCCCCTGTTTTGCCCCCCCCAAATAGACAGAATGGCCAGGCTTTGCCATGGATGAGCCCGAAACTGCACCCAGCTGGCCCTTGGAATTGCCACTCGGGTCGGCCGCTGGACTCAACGCCAGGCAATCCCGTTTTGGAAATGCCCCTCACTCGGACGCCTTCCATCGAAGCTCCTCACTCCCCCCAGGATCGACCATAAAATACCCATGGGTTGATGAGAGGGATTCGTAAAACCAGCTCACTTCAGCCGGCCCATATCAATGAGGAAGACAACATGGCTCCCGAAAATGATCCCAAACTCCAGGAGCTGCATTCGGATCACACGAGTGAAGCCGTGGCCAGGCGATTGCTAAAAGGCCCTTCGCACAGCTACCTGAGGGATTTCATCTATGGTGCGATCGACGGCGCCATCACCACCTTCGCGGTCGTCGCCGGAGTTTTCGGGGCTGGCCTGCCTACGGGGATCGTCGTCATTCTGGGTATGGCCAACCTGATCGGTGATGGCTTCTCCATGGCGGTGGGCAATTTCCTGGGGGTGAGAGCCGAAGAACAACAACGCCAGAAAGCGCGAAGGCGGGAGGAAGATCACATCCGCCATTATCCCGAAGGCGAGCGCGAGGAGATCCGTCAGATTTTCGCCAGCAAGGGATTTGAAGGTCAGCAACTCGACGATGCCGTGCAAACGATCACGGCGGACATCGATCGTTGGGTGGACACGATGATGACTGATGAATTGGGCTTGACGCTCCAGGGTGTTTCGCCCTGGAAAGCCGCGACCGCGACCATCACCTCGTTCGTCCTCATCGGCTTCCTGCCCCTGGGGGCGTTCGTGTGGAACGTCCTGCCCGGGATCCCGGAGGTGGCTTCGCCCTTCCTCTGGAGCACGATCTTGACGGGGGCTGCGTTCTTCATCGTGGGCGCGACCAAGAGTCGCTTCGTGGAGGAAAGCTGGTGGCGAGCGGGATTGGAGACCATGGCCATCGGAGCGATCGCAGCTGGGCTGGCGTACGTGGTTGGGGTGATGCTGAAGGGTATAGCTATTTAGAACTGAGGCTTATTCTGTCATTTTTGCAGATCCGTCTTCACTTTCATTTGCTTCTTTGACACTACTAGTCTCTTCTTCCGCTTCATTGTCGCCGTTCTTTACTTGTTCGTTCGACTTTGTCAGCATTGAGTAAATAGGCGAAGCCATAGAAAGTCCAAATGGAATCATCATTAACATCAAAAATATTATAAAAGGCCATTGCTCATCAATGAAGCGCCCAAATGGCCCCGCCACGGCATAAATTTTTAGATCTCCAACACCATTCATGTGGGTTAATTTAATGTCATCTTCGTAGTACGATGCAGGCACTCTGGTTGTCCAGACACTTATTGAAATCGATTCTCTTGGGTGCATGTCAGCAAGGTCAATCACTTCGTCTATTTTCATTATGGCCGTATTTCCTCCTTCTCTAGCCACCTTCGCAACGACAGCCCAGGGCACAAATAGCTTTACTGATTGGGCTTGCTTGTCGCCATTATTATTAATTCGAAATTGCCAGCAACCCTCAATTGTCTTAATATCATAGGGAGTGGAAGATGGGATGCGCCGAGCTAGATCTTGAATAATGTCTTTTGACATTTTGTCCAAGCGATCTTTATGAGGCTCAAGGTCTTTTTCTAAATTTATTGCATGTTTGACATTGCTAGAAAAATCATAATTAGCGACTATGGCATTAATTTCACTAAATTTATTGTCAAGTTCGGGGGGGTATTGAATCGAATTGTAGCGGACTTCTGCAAATACATCCGAAGACGGCTCCGTGATCCAATTGTAGATTTGAGTTAAGGCTAAAATCGCTGTGATTGTGCTTGCGATCACAACTGCAATTTGTTTCTTTTTTGATTCCATGTTTAGGTCTCATGATCGATTTGCGGGTTCGCCTAGTCGCTTTGGCATTTGCTTAATAGTACAATTATATGCAAACTTTGCACCATGCCCGACATTCGTGTTGACAACCATATGTCCCGCCACCTCCTCCTTCAGGGTCAGGGCCTCCTCGCCGATCCTTTGAAGAAGGCCACGCCGGTGTCGATCCGTAAGATGATCGAGCATATGGGCTACGTGCAGGTGGACACGATCAACATCGTTGAGCGGGCTCATCACCACATTCTCATGAGCCGCTTTGAGGGGTATGAGAAACGGATGCTCTGGAAGCTGCTGGAGAAGGACCGGAAACTCTTCGAGCATTGGACGCACGACGCGTCGATTCTGCCCTTGCACGTCATGCCTTACTGGAAGCATCGATACGAACGACAGGCGAAAAGGCTCAAGGCCAACGAGTGGTGGAATGACCACATCGGTCCTAACCCCCAGAAGGTGCTTAACCACGTGATCCGGCGCATCGAGGATGAAGGCCCCCTGATGAGTAAGGACTTCGAGCATCCGGAACAAAAGAGCGGCCCCTGGTGGGGATGGAAGCCCCAGAAAGCGGCGCTCGAATACCTCTGGCACACCGGAAAACTCTGCATCACCAAACGCGTCAATTTCCACAAGGTCTACGACCTGACCTCGCGCGTCTTTCCCGATCACGCAGCCGACCCCAGGCCCACCCGCAGGCAGCTCATCGACTGGACGTGCCCCCAGGCCATGCAGCGACTCGCCATCGGTTCGCCCAGCGATATCCGGGAGTTCCATCGGATCGTCTCCCTGGCCGAGGTCAGGTCCTGGTGTGAAAAGGCGACGAAGCGAGGCGAGGTCGAAGTCGTCGAGGTGGAATCGATGGATGGCGCATCGAAGCCCACGAAGCAATACGCCATTCACGACTGGAAAAAACGACTCGCCAAGACTCCCACTCCCCCATCGCACATGAGGCTCCTGAGCCCCTTCGATCCCCTGATCCGTGATCGCAAGCGACTCAAACGCCTCTTCAACTTCGAGTACGCCTTCGAGGCGTTCGTCCCCGAGGCCAAACGAACGTTCGGCTACTACGTCCTGCCCATCCTCCAGGGTGATCGATTCGTGGGCCGCGTCGATCCCAAGTTCCATCGCGATGAAGGCACGCTGAAGATTCGCAAAGTGTGGTGGGAGGAAAAGGCGTCAAAGAACTCCCAGATAAAGCGTCGCGCCGAACTTGAACAAGCGATCGACGTCTTCGCCAAACAGTTGGGAGCTGAGAAGTGGACGCTGCCTCGGGGTATATAAATAGAAAAAACCCAAGGATGGCTATCCCTGGGTTTGGTGTATCGCTGCATAAAGAAATGAATCACGCACTCAACCAAACGCGCGAGGCAGGCCCAGCGTGCGTCGAATCTCGATGAGCTGTCCATTGTGGACGCCTTCGTGCCAGGCCAGGGTCGCGACGACGCAGGCGAAGTTGGCGCCGAATATCTCCAAGCCTTCGGGCGGGGCCGAGGCCATCTGCTCATCGCTGAGCGATTCGAACCAGCCGATGAACGCAGTGTGGGCTTTTTCGAGGTTGGTGAGCAGTTCATCCTTACTGGGATAATCGCTGGCGTTGTCGCTGGGCGTGGTGCCACTATCGAACAATGCTTTGTAATTCGAGGGGATGACGGAATCGTGGCCACTGACCTTGGTGTAGATAGAATCATCGACGTACGCCAGATGACCCAGAATCCAGGTGGCGTGATTGGCCTCGGGTGTGGGACGATGCATCAACTGCTCGTCGGTGAGGCCTTCGAGAAACTTAAGCGTTGCGCTTCGCGCGAACCGCATGGCGCTGATGCCCGGCTCGGTGGCCGAAACGGAAGTGGCGGTGGTCATGATGAATCTCCTCGTGGGGGTGATGGATAAGAGTGGAATATTGTACACGGGACGAAGGAACGCGGGCTGCATCGGGTTGGTCCGGGCCTTGAAGACACCCTCGATCACGGCAGGGCTTGCCACCATGATTGACGTGTCTTTTCCTGAGCCCTTGGCACGAAGAAAACGCATTCCGCCGAATGGATATTCGAGGGAAATATGATTATTCGAGTTCCAATCGCGAATCCATTCGCGATTGTGATGCGACTACTTGCCTCGGGTAAACGGAATCGATGGCCAACGCTTGGCGACAGCGCCATCGGCATCGAGCTTGCTCATGTTCATCACGTAGTGATCATCGCCATCAAGACGCATCTCAATCCGATAGTGTTGTGTCTCCCCGGCGAGCGTGATGGCCGGCCAATCCCAGATGAGCGTTGATTCTTCATGGCCAAGGGTGATGCGTCCCCGGGTCAGGGATCCCGTTTCATCGACGCATAGAAACCCGATGCCGCCACCTTCAGAGGTCGGCAATCGATAGGCGGTCGTTACCGCATGAGGCTTCATGCCCTCGCCTCGATCCTGCCAGCCGTGCATGATGAGTGAATGACGATCCGGACCCAGGAGAATCTCATTGCGCACCCGGAACGTGGAGCCGTCAGTTGAGTGCATGTCGTGACGCCATGATCCGCCGATCAATGTGTGGAGCAGTTCAAGGGTTGTATCGCTTTGAACCGCTGAACCGCGGGCCTCGTCAAGTATCTCATCAAGCTCCGCATCGGCCTGATCCGTATTGCGATCCGTATCGTTGCCGGCCTCGGCGAGTTCCTTGAGTTGTTGCAAGGCCCATTCGTTGCCACGCTCGAAGAACTTGTACATCGCGACGGAGTCGGGATTGTCTCGATACCCGTGGCCATGCAATCGCAGACGCATGCGATTTTCACCAAGCGGCTCGAAATGGAAAACCGACCAGGTGTCCTTGATGGCATCGGCGTAGGGGAATCCCTGCGGGGCTCCGGTGGCTTTCAACGCGAGCATGAGGCCCGGATCGTAGACGAGGATCGTGTTGGTGATCGTGTTTTCATCGCCGATCGTTCCATCGGCTTGATAGCTCGACTTGATGGTACCGCCCACGCGAAAATCGAGTTCCACGAGCGGGGCCATCCATTGCTTGAGGCCTTCTTCGGTCGAGAACAATTCCCAGACGAGTTGGACCGGGGCATCGATCTCGATGGACTGCTTCAAGGTGCGCATGTCCTGGGCCGAAGCTCCAAGGGTGCACGCCAGCAGGCAGGTGGCGACTGTCAATCGTGTCTTGAAAGTACATGTGCGTGTTGCATTCATCAGTGTCTTCCTTTTCCTTCTCCCGGCAAAGCGATTCGTAGATTCCGTTTCATCATGCATGAGGCTATTCTGGATCGATGCGATTCGGTGGTGTCTGGGTTGACCAGGTCGTGCCGTCATCGAGCAGGCGATCGAAGTAATCGCGAAGTTGCAAGACCGCGACATCGAAGGGCTCCAGCGTTTGATACGCCCGAGCCTGCATCACGCCCCCTTCCATGACCGTCAAGACGAACGAGGCGAGATCGATCCGATCGACGGATTGGGGCAGTCGGTTCGCGGCATCATCCAGACAGCCTTCGATCGCCTTGCGCCATCCCGTGAAGTTGGTCGCACAGAGTTCACGCACATGGGGATGGGTATCAGCCAACTCAAGGACGATGTTGCCGATGGGGCAGCCCTTGGTGCACGTTGTGAGTTGGAGCATCCGCCGATACCCATCGAGAATGCCGAAGATGCGCTCGATGGGATCGCTGACCCGATCGAAGACCGGCTTTATCACCAATGGCCAGAGCAGTTGTGTATACGACTCGAGCACCGCGATCAGCAGGTCTTCCTTGGTGGGGAAAAAATGGTAGAGACTGCCCGGCTTGGCGTTGGCCTCGCGAAGGATCTGGGCGATGCCAGTGGCTGAATAGCCTTGCTGCAAGAACAGGTCTCGGGCGGCTTCGATCAGGCGATCGCGGGTTGAAGTGGATTCTGAGAGCTTCATGGCATATTGGCGGTTGAGCAATCGCTCAAATTTGAGTGATCGTTCAAATTGTACAATAGAGTTCTCCACCATCAAGGGCGGATTTCGAAAAGACCGATGACGTTTCCTGGGCCCTCAATTGGGCTTGAGACGCATCCATATCATGGGCCTTAGGCCAAAATACGACCTACGATCCGCAGAATGATGGAAACTCAGCCCCAACAAGAGATTGCCGCTCCCACAGGACGCTTTGCCAAATGGGCCATTGGCATCTTTTTCCTGGCCTTCGTGATTCGGCTCATCCATCTGCTGCAGATTCGGCACGAGGACTTTTTCACCATTCTTCTTGGTGATGGTCAGCGATACAACGAATGGGCCCTCCAGATCGCGGCCGGGGATTGGTTTGGCAGCGATGTCTTTTATCAGGCCCCCCTCTACCCCTACTTCCTGGGCATCGTGCACGCGATTTTCGGCGACAGCCTGATGATGGCCCGGGTTGTCCAGATCATCCTTGGCTCGATTGTCTGCGTTCTTGTTGCGGATGCGGGGCGTCGCTTCTTCTCACGCAAGGCGGGGATCATTGCCGGCGTTGGGATGGCCCTCTATGCCCCCTCGATCTTCTTTGACGGGCTCATCCAGAAATCCGTACTCGATGGGATCTTCATTGCCTTGATCCTGTGGCAGATGAGTCGCATCAACGAGCGTCCGAATCGCGTTCGGTGCTGGCTTGGATTGGGCATGGCTTTGGGATGCCTGATCCTGACTCGCGAAAACGCAATGCTCTTCATCCCCGCGCTGCTGATCTGGCTGGTGCTTCGAGTCAAGCCTGAGAATCGTTTGCGTCTGACGTTGTCCGGCTCGTTGATACTGGGCGTTGCGATCATCCTGCTGCCCGTCGCGACTCGGAACAAGGTCGTGGGGGGCGAGT
>JAPULD010000289.1 GCA_027295365.1 Planctomycetota bacterium | reverse complement strand
ATTGTCTTTCAGGAACTTGGCCAATCCGACGCCTACGAGCAGGCCAACGAGGTCGCATTGCTCCGGGGCATGCGCGATGTACTGGTGCCGAAATTGCCTTCCAGCCAGCGGGTCGAACTGCAGCAGCGAATCCAGGGCGCGATCGCGGCTGAGAATTTCGAGCTCGCCGCGATTCTGCGTGATGAACTGCGGATGATGAAGGATTGAATCGCTGGAGGGTGTCCGGGGGTGTCCGGGGGTGTCCGGGGGTGTCCTGTGATTATGAATGTCGGTTCTGCAGACGTTCGAACTCGCGCCGATATCGATCGCCGCCCAGATTCCGATCGATCTGACGCAATCGGCGAATTCGGGGCGCGATCTTGTTTGTGTTCCGACCCGTCAGATCAAGAATCTGAAGCATTCGGAGCTGGGACGTCCAGTAGTAATGATTGCTGAGTTCGTTCAATCCGGGATCCGAGGCACCCAGTCGGCGATAGATCATGATCGCCTCACCCAATCGCGTTTCATCGCCAATCTCGAATAGACATTCGGCTTTCCCGAACAGAAGCTGCATACCGCCCGGATGGCTCTTCAGCAATTGACCATAAATCAACAATGCCCGATCTTGTTGCCCCGACACCCGAAACGCGTCGGCCAATTGAACGCGAAGTGAAAGATGCTCGCCTTCCTGTGAATCGATCCAGCGTTGCATCGTCTCGGCCAAGGGCAACAGCTTTCGTCGAGCCAGGTCCAAGGCTTCATCGGGCTCCCTCCCCATTCGGATCCAATTCACTTCCGAGAGCAAGGCCCCCATCACCGGACCGATGACCTCGGCACCCTGTTCGGGAGCGGCTTCGAGAAATCGCTCGATCGCCTTCTGAGCCAGTTCAGGTCGATCGGTTTCGTGAAGCGCGTTGATCCGCACTTCCAACGCCTGGGCCAGGATCGCTTTGTCCGGTGGGGAATCCATCGGAATCAAATCGAGCAATCGAATGGCTTCGTCCGGACGTCCTGAGGCCAAATGGAGTTCGGCCTCATAGACATTCAATAGTCCGATGTACTGCTTCAAATCCTGACGTCGTGATGCATACTTTTGGGATTCCCTGGCATCGCGAAGCAGGGGTCTGACTTCACGTAAGAGCTCCAAGGCTGACGGAAGAGGATCAAATCCGGAAATTATTTTGCGTGTGGCCAAGGCATGATCGACATCGAACTTGGCCTGCATGAACAAGGCGTCGGGCCAAAGATCGGAGTCCGACGAAACCTGTTTGAATAAGTCTGATGCCTCTCCAATATTCCCCTCCCGAAACGCTCGTTTTCCCGAGGCGTATCGCCAGCGATCGATGGTGGAAAGATTGGGATAAGACTCAAGCAGAACCTCCAGGGCATTCTTCAGGAGTTTTTGCGTTTTCTTATCCTCGGGGTGTTCTCGCCATTGACGCTCCGCGATGTTCGCGGCCAGTTCAATTGCCTCCTCAGCCCTCCTGTCCTGCGGATGCTTCTGGGCCAATTCCAGAAACCGCCTCGCTGCATTCAGGAAATCACCCGAGGCATACAGGGTCTTGCCCAGTTCGAAGAGCACCATGGGTTTCTCAGACTCACTGAGCGAAACGGATTCGAGCAAACGAACAAGCATCGCCGTCGCGGCTTGCGTCTCTCCTTGATCCCGGGCCAGGTGGCTCGCCTTGGCGATCGACACCAGAGCCGGCAATTGATCGAGTGGCGTGTCCTCATCCGAAGCATTGACAAGACGCGCAAAGACGATGGCCCTGAGTTGCTCGTCGATGCCTCTGTATATATCCAAAAGGTCGAGATACGCGTGATAGGCATTGGCCAGAGAAAACTCGTCATCCATCTCGGCCAGTCGCTTGCGAAGTAGAAATATCCGGTCGGCGATCAGCACCCGATAGAACAGCGCTGACGCATGGGCATATCGATCCGTCATCGCCTCAAGTTTGATCAAGGCCGATTCAGCCCCCATGCTCAATTGCTCATTGCTCACCAGCCCCATCCGAGCCCCGAAGACATCGACCGGCAGCGCATCAACATCGTCGATGACTTGCTTCAGAATGTCTTCAGAGAGATCGAATTCACCAAGCTGACCCCGGGCGAGACCACGATACAGAGTGGCGCGAACCCCCAACGATCCCGTCAGACGAGAGGCCAACAGATCGAGCGATGCAATGGTGTTTCGAAAATAGGATTCCCGATCGGATGCCCTGTGCAGATTCAACATCGCATGCAGATACCCCCCCACGCCCCTGAGGTATGCGATTCGACCATCACGTTCCTGCTCGACGAGGCGGCGATGCCTCATCTGGAGTTCCACATCGTTCCGGAAGTCGGGATGTATCTCCAGATCCTGAATCACCCGATCGATCTGGGCCTGAGCCAAGGTGGCGTATTCATCGACCATCTTCGCGGCCCTTGATGCGATGGATTGCTGACGCGCACCCGGATTGCCATACAGCGAAGTGAGACCCGATGCATCGAGCGTGAATAAATGGTCCAGGGCATCCTGGGCCTGATCAGCCATCCAGACGGCGCTCCGGGGGTTCGATTCATTCGCCTCGATCAGTTCTCTTCGTTGGTTCAGCAGATGTTCAAGATGCTGTTCGCGTCGGGAGGGCGTCACCTCGGGGTGGTTCATCCACAAACGATGTGTTTCCAGACGCAAGAGCGATGCCTTGAGCGAATCCTCACGCTCGACTTGGGTAAGGTAGGACTCAATCACCTCTTTGAGCCCCAGCTCCACCAACCCCTGGAGATAGCGCACGTCCTGTTCCGAGGAGTCAGGGGTCTGTGCCGAGGTCAGGCGACTCAATGACACGCCGATCAGAACCGACCACGTCAACCAACGAATCAAAGGTTGTCCTGGTTGGCTGCACATGCTCATTGGGGCTTCGCGAAGATCACGTTGGTGTACCGGGCTCGGGCCGCCGCGTTGAACGCTTCTATGGCGTGTTCCCATTGCGTCGTGCGCGTGGGCTGGATCACGATCGGATGGTCGGGCTCGAACAGTCCGCCCGAAGCATTATCCCTGATCTGACGTGCCCTGAGGATCTCGAACAGCTCCTGAAAATCGTCGGGCTGGGGATAAGGCCCATCGATGCTGATCTGATAGCGTGAACGCCCGAGCCCGCTGGTGGCGACGTTGATCCGCAAAGGCTCCTCGTCGAGATCGAACGGATCTTGCTCGGCCTGAGCCTGACTGCGATCGGGCAGATCCATCCGATAGATCTCCTCGCCCACCTTGAAATCCGTGGCGACCATGAAATAGATGAGCAGCAGAAACACCACATCGATCATCGCGGTCAGGTTGAGCTTTATTCGATTGCCGGGCTTGGCCCGCCGACGATGGCTCCGGGCGCGCTTGATCGCCTGCGCTTCCGGATCCAGCTCCGGTTCCGGACCAAAGTGCAGGTTGGAGACCGGATCAGTCATGCACAACGCCCTCGGGACGAATGATGACAAGGTTGATCCTTGCCTTCACATCAGCTGATTCCACTCGGGACGCGGCGTCGGTCACCGCCTGCAAGGCCGGCTCGACGTATTGATAATGCGTGATTCGATCCGCCCTGAGGTTGATCGCCAGGGTCGGATTCGCTTCAAACAGTGTCTGCAATTGGTTGGTCAACGCTTCGATCCCGTCTGGACCGGGCGGAAAGAGCCTCGTACCGAGCCTATATCCCTCGATGCGCCCCCTCTCCAGTGCGGGCACGATGTTGATGACCGCCCTTTGATCCTCGCCCGCCTTCTGGGTCATTGGATCGATCGGCTCGGGCAGGTCCATCGAGACGCTTTCGACCTCCACGATCTGCGAAACGAGCACGAAGAACACGATCAACAGAAACGTCACGTCGATCATGGGCGTGAGATTCGCATTGACCTCGGCATTTCCTCTTTTGTGAATGCTGCTCATCGTTGTGGATGTTCAAGAAAGGTCAGTGGTCCGGGATACGTTCAGAAAACTAGAGCCGAGCGTCGACGACGCTCACATCAGGCATCATGATCCTTGGCCTGAGGTTTGGGGGATGGTTTGGCTCCCGGCGCGCTCGCGGGTTTGGGACGAAACTGGTTGAGCATCTCCTCGGCTCTCAAGGTGGCGTCCATGGTCAGTTCATCGATGTGGTTGCGAATGATCGCGTACCCCGCCAGGGCGGGAATCGCCACCACCAGTCCCCAGAAGGTCGTGGTCAGGGCCGTGCCGATCCCCGAGGCGAGCAGGATCGGATCCGCGTTGCCGCCCGAGATGACGATGGCCTGGAAGGCGAGGATCATGCCATAGACGGTGCCGAACAAACCGATCATGGGCGAGACCTGTCCCAGCACGTTGAGGTATTCGATCTTCCGGAGCCTGATCGTCGTCAATTCGTCGGCGGTCTGTTCCAGCGAGCGGGTCAAGGCCCCGAACCCATGGGGGGCATCCTTGAGGGCGGCATGCATGATCTGACAAAAGAAGCTCTCGTCCCGACCCGTCAACGCCATGGCTTCCTTGAACTTGCCCTGGTTGAGATGGTTGCGCACCTCTTCGACAACCCGCTCGGGGGAGATGCTCTTGCGCTGGTTGGTCAGAATCATCATGCCGATGAGCCCGATGCTGAGCAGCGAGAGCACGAGTAGAAACCAGATGATGAGGCTGCCCAGGATCTCGACCGATCCATCGGCGTTGGTCGAGATGAAGAACGCGCTGGCGAAACTCTTGGAGCTGTCGGTGTTCGAGGCCCCATCGCTCTGCGCGAGGACCGGCGTCGTCGCCAGGCACAACGCGAACACGCCGCATATCAGTCTTGAGAGTCCAACTCGTGGTGATGTCATGGGACGTATCTCGGCTCGGTCCGGGAGAGGAAAGTTCATGGAGTCAATGCCCCACGTCATGGGTCGAGCATCGCTCTTGCTCGCGAGGCGATGATATCGTCACCCCGTGCTTCTGCACGTTTGATGGCCAGTTCAAGAAGCCGTCTGGCTCTGGAAGGATTTCGATACACGTCTTGATAGATTCGTGCCGTTTCGAGCAGGCAGGCGTCTGAGGATGGGGAATCCGGATACAACAAGGCTCCGCGGGTGAACGACACCGCCGCGTCGTCGTTTTGACTCAGTCCGAGTTGCGCTTGCCCCTTCCAAAGCCACAGACGGGCCGCGTCATTTCCACCGGCTTTGGCCAGACGCCTCGTGCATTGAGATAAGGCCAGTCGAAATTCGCCTTCGTTCAACAACGATTCGATGTCATTTCGAACCAGCTCGGACACGTTGCCACCTGGAGCCCCACCTCCGCCCATGAGCCCCGAAGAGGATGGTTGTTCATTGACCTGAGGTCGGTCGTCTACCTTCTTGATCGGAGCGTGCGATTCATTCGCCAAGCCATGAACGACACCCACGACCTCATGCTGCGCTTCAAGCAACGAAGCCCGAAGATTGTCACTATCTGCCAAGGCATACCCCGAGATGGTGCTGCCGGTCCTGATGCGTGGCCCTTTCCATTGCTTGGCCAGCGCATCACGGACCGGTTTGATCTGGCGGGTCAAGTCCTCGACCACCCGCACGAGTTCGCCGCTCTTGACGACACGACGAGCCGCCTGCACGTGATCAAACGCTTCCTTCACGACTGGATAGGGTTCTTGGTTACGCCCTCCCGGATGCCCAATGGGAGCCAGCGACTTCCAAACGGGGTGGTCATCCAGCGTGAATACCGCCGAGGCATGACCGGCGGCCTGAATGAATTGTCTTTGGGCATTGTGAGCCATCGCCAATCGCGCATGAATCCACTGCCTTTGCAGATCATTCTCCGCCCCCGCCAGGGCGAGGACATACCACTTGACCGCTCTTGTGAATCGCTCCTCCAGCATCGACTGTTCCGCCAGATCGAGTTCCTCGATCCCTTCAAAAACGATGGCTCCGACAGCCTCGAAGTGGTGTTGCAGGCGACGACCCCCCGGTAAGGTGAAGACCACTTGCCCTCCCTTGATCGACAGGACCTGACATCCTTCCAGGACGATCGAGGAACCTCGCAGGACGACATCGTCGGCATGCAAGGCCGAACTGATCAGCAGCACACTCCAAATACTCAGCAAGCAGGATGCGGATTTAATCATCGAGGCACCGCCAACCCGAGTTCCTGTCGATCGAGAAACTTGTAGCCCTTGGGCCCCCCATGAATCTGGGCGATCTTTTTCAGGGTGTCCAGGGGATCGGGATCGAGAAACTGAATGCAATTGATCACCGTGGGCCTTCGACCCAGATTCGCGTCGATCGGATTCAGCCTTTCCAGCAAGGCCAACAGATCCCGCTGATCGATCTCCCATTGGCCGCCTCCGGTGATGTTCTCACTGAGCAGAAAAACCGCATCGGGCTCGAAACCAAGGGCCTTCTCAAGAGCCTTCAAGGGATTGGACGTGCCGACGGGGATGATGTTCTCGTCGATCCACTCCAGAACCCTGATTTTCTCCTCATGGAGGGCGTTGATGAGTTGCCCTTCAGGGGGCACCACCAACGCCTCATCGCGCTGAAAAAAGATGACGCTGAAGGACTGCTCGCGGGTCAGGTTGTCCAGTGATCGCCCCAACTCCTGTATCACGATTGGCAGCGTCCGGATCATCGAGCCCGAGGCGTCGATGACGTACACGATCCGCCTCGCGTTCGAGGAACTGAGCCCGACGAACTCGGCCCTTCCCGACGTGGGCTGAGGGGCGAACTTCGCCAGGGGCGACTCGGAGGCCGCATCTGAAATCAAGCTCAGGGGATCAACTTCCAGCTCGTTCAGGCGATCGTTGATGAGCTGATCGTTCGAATCGATCTCAATGCGATCCTGAACCATCTCCTCCTGGAGTTCATCCTGATCAAGCTGAAGCAGGTTGATCGGCTCGTAGGAGAGGGCGTTGAAATCCGCCACGATGATCGTGGGCTCCTGAGGGGGCTGCAGCAGAACCGCAGTCCAGGTGATGAGGAAACCAAGGAGGATCATCAGCCCATGCACCGCGACGGAGGCGATCCAGGGCACGACCTTCTTGGCCCGGCGTTGGGCGTCGGTTTCAGATCCCAGCGAGGCCAGTTCTTCCCGCAACTGCTTGAGTTGGGGCGATTCCTCGCCTTGAGGGTCGTCCATCGAGTTTGGTTTGATCTTGGCCATGC
>JAPULD010000288.1 GCA_027295365.1 Planctomycetota bacterium | reverse complement strand
CAGACTTGGTGTTCACGGCGAGCACCTCACCGATTGCACCTTTGTCGTTGCCCGAAGTCACAATAACCGAATCGCCTTTTTTGATATGTCGAGGCATGGTTACACCACCTCCGAGGCAAGGGAGACGATTTTCATGTAATTCCGCTCGCGGAGTTCGCGAGCCACGGCCCCGAAGATTCGGGTGCCACGGGGATTCATGTCATCGCCGATCACGACGCAGGCATTGGAATCGAATCGCACGTAGGAACCATCGGCCCGTCGGGTGGGATACTTCGTCCGGACGATGACGGCACGAATGATGTCGCCGGTCTTGATGTCCGAATTGGGAATCGCCTTCTTGACGGAGCACACGATTCGATCGCCCACCCCGACGGCGCGGCGGGTATATCGGTTTCGAGCGGTCGAGCCACCCAGCACGCCAATGACCATGACGATCTTGGCTCCGCTGTTGTCGGCGACTTCGAGTCTACTTTCCTTCTGAATCATCGTTCAATCCTCAAACCGAAGGCAGGCTTCGGCTCGTGTCAGTTCTGGGATTAACCCTGCTTGTGTACCACGCGGGTGACGACCCACGACTTTGTCTTTGAGATCGGGCGACATTCGGTGATCTCGACGCGATCACCGACATGTGAGATGTTCTCCTCGTCGTGAACATGGAGCACGGTACGCTTGCGAACGTATTTGCCGTACTTCGGGTGCTTGGACGAGAACTGGATCGAGACCGTGCGAGACTTGTCTCGTTTGTCAGATTCGACGATGCCGATCTTCCGAGGGGCGTTGTCTGAAATCTTGATTTCTTTCAGATGACTCACGTGTCGTCTACCTGTCTTGGGGTTACGAAGCCGACGCGCTTTCGCGACGGGAATTCTGTTCGGTCAACAGCCGGGCAACGTCCTTGCGGATCTTCCCGAACTGCGAGGTATCTTCAATCTTCTCGGTCACCGACTGGGTGCCGAGTTCGAAGAGCTTCTTTCGAAGTCGCGAGACCTCGATGTCGATCTCTTCGATGTTGAGCTTATGTACTTCCTTGGCCTTCATCAGTCATTCGTCCTTCATTCGCGGGTCGGGTCAGACGGCGATTCGTCGTCCGACGAAACGACACCTCACCGGCATTTTGTGGGCGATACGCGCTAAAGTCTGCTTGGCAATGTCCTCTTCGACACCGCTGATTTCATACAGCAAGGTGCCGGGCTTCACTCGAGCGGCCCAGTAATCGGTGTCCGCCTTGCCCTTGCCCATGCGGGTTTCCAGGGGCTTCTTCGACACGGGCTTGTCCGGAAAGACCCGGATGAAAATCTTGCCCTGGCGACGCAGGAAGTGCTGTGCCGCAATTCGGCCCGCCTCGATCTGTCGGGCGGTGATCCAATGCGTCTCAAGGGCCTGCAGGCCATAGTCGCCGAACGCCACATAATTGCCGCGCGTCGCGTTGCCCTTCATTTTCCCGCGCATCTGCTTGCGGTACTTGATTCGTTTCGGCATCCGTGGCATGGAACGTGCTCCTCAAACTCCAAACCCCTATTGGTCAGGGGGTGAAAAATCAATCGTGCTTACCTGCGACCTCGGGCTCGCGCTCGAGCACCGGCGGCCTTCGAATCGAGTTGATCCTCTTCGCTGTCGGTGAACATGCCCTTGTAGACCCACACCTTGACGCCGATGGTGCCGTAGGTGGTGTGGCTGGGCACGCAGGCGTAATCAACATTGGCCTGCAGGGTGGTCAGGGGAATGGACCCTTCCCGATTGTCGAACTTGCGGGCCATTTCAGCCCCGCCCAGACGACCCGAGACCAGGATGCGAATTCCCTTGGCCCCGTTCTGGATCGCCGACTCGCAGCGCTGCTTGAGCAGACGCCTGAAGTTGGCTCGCTTCTTGAGTTGCTCGGCGATGTTCTCGCCGATCAACCGGGCATCGGTATCGGGATTCTTGATCTCGAGAATCTTCATCGTGACCTTCCGGCCGGTCAGGGCCTGGAGATCCTGGCTCAATCGGTCGATCTCCTGGCCCTTGGGCCCGATGACGAGACCGGGACGTGCGGTCTTGACGATGACCGTCAGTTCCTCACGCGTTCGTTCGATGTGAATGTCGGACACCGCCGCAAAGGGAGGCGTGCGATTCAAGCGCTTGTCCACGTACTGCCTGATCTTGTAATCCTCGACCAGCAGCTCGGCGAACAGCGCCTTGGGTGCGTACCACCGTGACTTGTGGACCTCGGTGATGCCGACTCGAAATCCGAATGGATGAACCTTCTGTCCCATAGAATCAGTTCCTCTCGTCCAGCGCGATGTGAAGATGGCTGGTTCGCTTGTTGATCGGATGGGCTCGGCCACGATCCTTTGGTTGCCAACGCTTGATCGTCGGGCCTTCGTCCACGCGCGATTCGCTGATGAAGAGCCCCTCGACGTTGGCGTCGGACTCCTCGGCGTTGGCGATGGCGCTCTTCAAAACCGCCTTGAAGTACCACGCCGCCCGAAGCTTGGAAATCTCCAACTCCGTCATGGCCTCGTCAATCCGCTTCCCGCGAATCAAATCCGCGATCAGTCGGGCCTTCCGGGGGGCGATGCGTGCAAATCGATGTATTGCTTTGTGTGCCATGCTCGTCACCAATTCCTGATACAGGTGTTCATCACCCTCTCTTGACGCTTTCCTTCTTGTTCGTGTGGCCGCGGAACAGTCGGGTCAGGCTGAATTCACCCAGCTTGTGGCCCACCATGTCCTCGGTGCAGAACACGTCATTGAAGTGCCGACCGTTGTGCACCTGAAAAGTATGTCCCACAAATTCGGGGACGATGGTGCACGCCCTTGCCCAGGTCTTGATCGGGGCATGGCGGTTCGCAGCGTTGAGCTTTTCAACCTTGTTGAAGAGCTTCTCATCGACGTACGGTCCTTTTTTCAACGAACGTGACATGTCATCTCACCTTAGATCTTGAGTTGGCCGTATCGCCTGCTCTTGCGTCGACGCAAGATTCTCGAATCGGTCCACCTACCGCGTTTCCTCGTTCGACCGCCCTTGGACTTGGTGCCCGAGGCGCTGGCCGGTTCACGTCCACCCTTGGATCGACCTTCACCGCCACCGAGGGGGTGAGAGGCGTGATCCTTGGCCACGCCACGAACCTTGGGTTTGCGACCACGCCAACGATTTCGGCCGGCTTTTCCCAGCTTGACGTTTTGATGGTCAGCATTGTCGAGCACACCGATCGTGGCTCGGCATTCGATCGACACCTGGCGAATTTCGCCCGAAGGCAGAACCAGGGTTGCCCAGCGGCCTTCCTTATTTGTAAGTCGTGCCCCCGACCC
This sequence comes from Planctomycetota bacterium, assembly GCA_027295365.1. Taxonomy (GTDB): domain Bacteria; phylum Planctomycetota; class Phycisphaerae; order Phycisphaerales; family SM1A02; genus JADFSH01. The sequence goes on along the minus strand of JAPULD010000288.1, from coordinate 4,483 downwards.
AGCTGATCGACACAACGATCCACCCTTGCCCGGCTCGAATTCGATGCAATGCACCGTGAGGCCGGTGGGGATGTGCTTGAGCGGCATACAGTTGCCGGCTTTGGGCTCGATCTGCTTGGCGGAGCTATACAGAACTTCGCCATCGGTCACACCCTTGGGGGCGGGGATATATCGCTTGGTACCGTCTTTGTACTCCAGGAGCGCAATGTGGCTCGTGCGATTGGGGTCGTATTCGATCCCGATCACGGTGGCCGCAACGTCGTCCTTGGTCCGCTTGAAGTCGATCTGGCGATAGCGACGCTTGTGGCCGCCGCCTCGTCCTCGCACGGTGACCTTGCCTTGGTTGTTGCGTCCGCCCGATTTCTTGATGGGACGCAAAAGGCTCTTTTCGGGCGTCTTCTTCGTCACCTCGGTATGCAGGTTGACCGAAGCGTTGCGACGTCCGGGAGTTGTCGGTTTGTAAATTCGAATGGCCATGGTCTTGGCTTTTCTTCAATGAGCAGGAAAAAATCCTGCGGGGTCTCGACTTAGAACAGTTCGATCCGGTCCTCTTCGTGAATCTTGACGACGGCCTGCTTGATCGTGGGGGTCATGTATTGGCCGTAACGGTTGCGACGGGCTTCGCCTCGACGGTTCCGCGTATTCACCTTGACGACCCGGACGCTATAGAGCTCTTCAATGGCCCGGCGAATCTGGCCCTTGTCGGCGTGGCGATCCACCTGGAAGGTGTATCGATTCTGCTCCATGCCGATGGTGGATTTCTCGGTGACGATGGGCTTGATGATGACATCCGTGATTTTCATCAGGCGGCCTCCTTCTCGGACTTGTCGCCCTTGGCCTTGACGTCAGGCCAGGCGGAGCCATCCAGGAAAGCCTGGAGCGACGCCTTGTCCACGACAAGAAAGCGATGGTTCAGCAAGTCGAATGCGTTGAGCTGCTCGATGCGAACCGTGTCGACGTGGTCGAGGTTTCGCGCCGAGAGGGCGGCATTCCGATTGGCCCCGTCCAAGGCGACCAGACACGTGCGATTGACGCCCACAGCCTTGAGGATCGAGTCGAACTCCCGGGTCCGGGGTTCGGCAAAGTCCAGATCGACGATGCACTTGACCTCATTGTCGACGAGCTTGGCCAGCAACGCGTTGCGGTTGGCCAGTTGCCTCATCTTCTTGGGCATCTTGAGCCGGAATGCCTCACGCTGCTTGGTCTTGGCGAAGGTAACACCGCCGCCCTTGCGGACGCTGGTGCGTCGAGCGCCGGCCCGGGCGTTGCCGGTACCTTTTTGCTTGTAAAGCTTGCGGGTGGAGCCGTCCACCATGCCGCGACTCTTGGTTCGAGCCGAACCTTGACGCTTGTTGGCGTGGAATTGGACGTACGCCTGCTTCAGCAGCACGGGTTTGACCTCGCTGCCGAGCTGAGCTTCGTCGATGGAAAGCGATTCAACTTGCTTTCCATGTTTGTCGTACACAGGAAGTTCGATCATGTTCATCACCTGTTGGCGGGTACGCCTGGTTTTGCCTCACCCTCTCCATCCCGTGGGCCTGAGAGGCGTTCTATGAACGCATCCGGGTGGCGGTGGGGGAGCAGAGATCTTGACTCGGTGTCGTTTTAAGCTGTCGGGATCGTGTGGTTCCGCATAGAGCGGCCTTCGCAATCACCCGGCCAGATCAACCCTTGGCCAACCTCGCTTTCCTCTTATTCAGACGACGAGATTCTCGCACAAACACAAATCCCTGGTTGGGGCCCGGGACGGAACCCTTGACCAGGATCAGATTCTTTTCCGTATCAATCGAAATCACGTCCAGGTTGCGAACCGTGACGCGTTCGTTCCCCATGTGGCCGGCCATTCGCTTGCCCTTCTTGATCTTGGGCCCCTTGCCGAGGTTGGTGGCATGGCCGTTGATCGAACCGGGTGAACGATGGCGTCGCTTGACGCCGTGACTGGCTTCGAGACCCCGGAAATTATGCCTTTTCATGCCACCCTGGAAGCCCTTGCCCTTGCTGGTGGAAATGACGTCAACATACATGAGGCCTTCAAACACCGAGACATCGAGGTTCTGACCGAGATCGTATTCCTCAGTCATCTTGTCCTCGTCGAACCGCATTTCACGATGGAATCGCTTCGGTGCGGCATCGGCCTTGGCATCATGCCCGATGAGGGGCATGGTGGATCGGCGGGCTTTGATATCTTCAAACGCCAACTGGATGGCACTGTACCCATCGCTGTCTTGCGTCTTGATCTGGGTGATCACGCAAGGTCCAGCTTCAATCACGGTGACGGGAACGTTGGTTCCGTCTTCCATGAAGTACCGGGTCATTCCAAGTTTGCGTCCAAGCAACGCGGCAGGCATGGTTCTAAAACTCCACGATGTCCGTACATGTCTCTTTTGGACAGAGGTCCGGGTGATAAAACACGACGAGGTCGCCGAGGCGACCTCTACACACTTCTTTTGGCCATCAGGCCTTAATCTTGATAAACACGCCCGCAGGCACGACCAGTCGATTCAAGGCTTCAACTGTTCGTGAATTGGGATCGGAAATATCGATAATCCGCTTATGGGTACGGATCTCGAATTGCTCGCGCGATTTCTTGTCAATGAACGTGGATCGGTTGACCGTGTAGATCTCGCGACGGGTGGGCAACGGGATCGGACCGGCGACCCGGGCTCCCGTACGCTTGGCGTGATCAACGATTTCACGCGCGGATGCATCCAGCGCCTGATGGTCGTACGCCTCCATACGAATTCGAATCTTGCCGTCGCTCATACTGGTTCACAATCCTGAAAAATGCACACAACGTGGAGTCTGGGATATCGTCCGGCGGCCGAAAATCTGGCTGCCGCCGATCTTTCTCCTCTCCACTAAAAAACGCGGAACGGGCGATGATACCGATGCCAAAGGCTCTGTCAACACGATCATCCCTCCCATTTTCACTGGATTTTCCCATCGAGGGTCGGGCGATATCATGCCCTGCGTGATCGCCGCTTGAAAATCCTTGGAGCCGCTCGTGTTGACCCTTCCAAAGACCTCATTCCACCCGATACTCGTGGCCACGAGTCTGATCGTCATTCTGTTCGGTTCAAAAACGCTTTCTGCTCAGGCCAACTCCAGCCAGGATGATGGCCTGGACCCGGGTCAGGCTCAGATTTTTCGCCAAATGGGGCTCGATCCGACGCCATTCAACTCTGAACAGCTTGGCTTGACCATTAATCTGCCTGAAACCGCCTCCCTGAGGGTTCGCCAACTGGGCGATCGAATCGCTTATGTCGTGGGTGACGCCCCACAACCTCTGGTGTGGCAGATGCAGATTGAGTCTGTTTCACTGAATTCAGATGTGCCTTTGGATGGCAAATGGGCGGATGCAGGGGCTTTTCTCAATCAGATTCTCGTCACCAAGACCAATTATGAAGTCATGAATCGACTCTCCCCGGGCTATGCAGGCCTGAAAGGTCAACTGTGCTACATAAAATCCACCCCACCCCAAGGTGAGGAGGTTATCAATGGCTGGCTGGTCCTGCCCAATGGGCGAACCACGCTCCTTGTGATCACGATCTCCATGATCCCCGAGGTATATGACGACATCCATACGCTGCTTGAGCGGAGTTTCTCGACGATCAAGCTGAAAACCGAAGAGCAGAGAAACCTCGAGCAAAGAGCACGAATCTCGCAAGGCCGCGATTTCCTGAATTCCATCACTCCGGAGCGAATTCGAGCCCTCGTGGGACAACAGCAGTGGTTTCGAACCTATCGCCCTGCCAGCGAGGACGGCTCTGTTCCGGATCAGGAGATCGCCTGTTCGGTCGTTGAGATCCGTGAAGCTCTCAGGGGCGAACTGAACGCGAACAAGGCAATAGAGGATTTCAGCAAGATCGAGAAGGAAGAAGGAATCATTGTCCGAATCCAGGGTCGAATCGTCGTGGATGTGAGTCGCAACCTGTATTTCGACACCGTCGCCCAATTCTGGATGTCCTGGGATCAATCAAGCGAAGCCTGGTCCATCATCGGAACCCACCGACAGGGGCGAGCGTCTCGTACGGATTCGGAGACCGGCATCCGAACCGCCCCCAGCGTGGGCAATCCGATTCCGAGGCTGACCGTCATCCGCAATGAACCGACGCCATACGAGTGGGATGTCCCGAACGTCTATCTGAGTCAGCCCCTGGCGTGGATGTTGGGACAACTTCTGCCTCGCGAAACGCAAGAAACTCGATTCTTCACCTATTATTTCTACAACGCCCGAGGCATCTCGCCCAACATCAACCTGCGCTACGATCGCTGGGAACCGCTTCAGGATGGCAGCGGCTGGTGGCAACTGGCGACAATGCTCGACAAGAACCAGCCTCCCGATATCAGCCTTTATTCCCAGGAGGGAAAACTGATTCGACGACGACGTCCCAATGGCGATGTCACTGAACCGATGTCCCGTAAATCGATTCTTCGAAGGTGGCGAAACAAGGGACTGCAAACAGGCTCGAGTTCGCGATGA
>JAPULD010000287.1 GCA_027295365.1 Planctomycetota bacterium | reverse complement strand
CAGATCTTCCTGTTTCACCCAGACGGCCGCCCCGAATTCCGTGCGGCTGAGCTTGATCATCCCCGCCCAGGAGGCACCATGAGAGATGACCGTGGCCTCGATTCCCGCATCGAGCAAGACCACTTTCTTGGTATGCGCCTCAAACTCGGTTGCGGTGCGCAGGACCTGGACCAGATCTTCATGATGCTTGGATTCGTTCATGATCGTGCTTCCCGAGGGGGGAGGGTGGTGGTCGAAGCGATGCGATCCACATCGCGCCACATCGCCTTGACGTTGCAGGGGCCGAACGAACCGACCTCGGTCTTGACGATCCAGTCCGACAAGTCTTCCCGTGGAACCCGGATCGATTCTTCGATTCGAATGTCGGGAATGAACATCGGCTCATTGAGCAGGCGTCCCTCGACGTGTTCGCCCTCGAATCGTCTCACCTCCAACCACATGTGTTCGGTCGAGTCCTCGTCGTCACCGTCGGGTCGATAGGTGAAACCTGATTTGATCAGCACCACGGCTTTCGGGGTCTCGGCGCTCGGGGCAAGGTATGGACTCAGCTTCGCAAAGGCCGTCGCCAGTTCGCCCCAGGTGTACTTGGCCTGCATGGCGATCCGCTGAGTCGCACGAGTGGATTTCCAGATCACCGCTTGATCATTGTGCAGGCTGTCCAGGCTCGCCTTGGGCCAGACCCAGATTTTCTTGAACGTGCCGTGCGGTTTGGAATCGCAGATCACGGCTCGGACGCCGGTGTGGGCTCCGCTCTCGTCCTGATCGCGATCGTGCTTGCCGCCCGGCGTGCCGGGCGTCATGTTTTCCATGAGATCCTGCCACGGGTGCAACGTCACGGCGAGATTGTCGCCCAGATGAAACGCCTCGCCCGGAGGGGTGGGTGGATCGTCGAGGATACGCTCGGCGATCTCGTTGATGAGATTGCCTCCCATCGATGCATAGTTCTGATCAACTTCGAGCATTTCCAGTTCGGGGCGACCACAACGCCAGAGGCCATGCGTGTGGAGCCAGACGCCGCCTGAATCTCCAGAATTCTCCGACTCCCGAGCGGCGTCGCTCGGCGAGACGGCATGCACGATCCACAGCACGTCGATGGGCGGCACGTTGTCGTCGGGGAGGAACTGCTCCAGGATCGCCTGGCGTTGGATCCAACCCGTCGTGTTGACATCCAGGATGCCTGGCACTTCGTCAAACGGGGCCGCGATGAATCGGACGAGATCCCGATAGCTTTCCAGGGGTTGCTCGGGATTGAGCTGCGATTCGATGCCGATGACCCATTTGCAGGCTTCGGCGCGAGGGTCGTCAAGTTCACCCGGGGGCATGGGCCGGGCGGGTTCGCACCAGAGGATCGCGGCTTCGTGAATCGCATCGGAATTCACCACGAATGCCCAGGGCATGCTTTTTTCTTCGGGTTGGATCTCATCGACGATCTGCACGCCATCCCAATGAGCCTCCAGGGCCGCGATGATCTCGGGTTGGGTGGGAGCCTCATCGTGGGGCCAGAGCGCGATGAGATTGGTGGGCTCCTGCTGGGGGAGCTTCCAGACGCCCGAGGGCGGGGCGTGGCCTTGATTCAGTCCCAATGGATCATCGTGCATGGGTCTAGTGTAGGGAAGTAATCCGGGAGAGCGAAAACGGATTCGTAGTTCCCAACCGGTGAAACAGGCGTCTCGCTAGATTGAACGCTCGCCACACAGGCAGGACGCCCGAGCCACCAGTTACTCAAAGGTCGATCAAGCCGAAGATGGCCAGGATCGTGACGATCGCGACGAGCACCAGGAGAAAATGTCGTTTCCAGCGGTTGGCCCGCTCGGGCCATGCCGCGAGATAGACATCGAACTCCATCTGTTCCTCGATGATGCTGTAGAGCACTTCATTCAATTCGGGCCAATGCTCAGACGGCACCTGGATCACGTATGGACCCGCATGATTCGAATCGTCGGGGAATGGACCTTGTCGCCCAGCCCCATCCAGAAGGGCAACGTCGTATTCCATCGAAAGTAGACAGGTGTGGACCATCGAGACCTGCGACAGGTCTTCGCATCGGTACAACTCGCGCCAGTGGGCTTGGCTGGTCATGCCTCTCATTTTAGGTTCTCAGGCGGATTACACCAATGAAAAACTCAACTGAGTAGGGGTAATGTTTCCTCAGAGAGCCAGATTCCGGGGGTCAATTCGCCACGATGTTGACGATTTTGCCTTTCACGACGATGATTTTTCGGACGGTTTTGCCTTCGAGTTGGGCCTTGATCGTCTCGTTGTTCAATGCGGCTTCCTCGATGGCCTCCTGATCCGAATCCTTGGGCATGGTGATGCGAGCCCTGACCTTGCCCATGATTTGCACCGGGATCTCGATCTCGTCGTCCTGCAACATCGACTCGTCATGGGTCGGCCATGACGCATCGGTGATCGTGTCAACGCGACCCAGCTTGTGCCACAATTCCTCGGCGATGTGGGGGACGAAGGGGGACATCGTGATCGCAAAGCGTTCGAGTTGATCCTTGGTCAGCCCGCCTTTGCTCGTGGCGAGATTGGTGAATTCGATCATCGAAGCGATGGCGGTGTTCATGGCCAGCTTGTCGATGTCGTTTGCCACCTTGGCAATGGTGCGATGCAGGGCTCGTTCGACCTCGTCGTCGATTTGTGCCTGCAGATTCAATTCGCCGCTCTCTTCGTTGACCACCAATCGCCAGACGCGTTGGAGGAATCGGAAGACACCCACGATGTCTCGGGGATTCCAGGGAATGCTGGCCCCCAGGGGACCCATGTACATTTCGTACAGCCTGAAGGTGTCGGCTCCGTATTCCGCGATCACATCGTCGGGGTTGATGACGTTGTGCAGACTCTTGGACATCTTGGCGATGGTTTTCACGACGGGTTTGCCCGTGGCGACTTCGATCGCGTTCCCCTCCTCATCATCGCGCACTTCGTTCACGGGGGCGAGCGTCTTGTCCTCGCGCTGGTAGGCGAACGACGTGATCATGCCCTGGTGAAACAGTCGCTTGAACGGCTCGGTCGTCTCCACTTCGCCCAGGTCGTGCAGGATCATGTGCCAGAACCGCGCGTAAAGCAGATGCAGCACAGCGTGCTCGGCCCCCCCGATATACAGATCGACGCCATTCTCGCCCATCCAATACGCTTCCGCTTCCCTGGACGTGAAACGCTCCTTGCAACCAGGAGCGCAATAGCGAAGGTAATACCAGCATGAACCCGCCCAGTTGGGCATCGTGTTGGTTTCGCGCTTCACCGGTGTACTTGGAGCAAGCAATTTCGGGTCGACGCCCGCTTCGCCAGCGGTGGTGTTCACCCATTCCGTCGCCTTGCCCAGCAACGGTTTGGGTTCATCGGACTCCTCGGGGGAGAAGTTCTCCATGGGCGGCAAGACGACCGGGAGTTTCGAATCCATGACAGGGTAATGATTGCCTTGTTCGTCGAAGACGATCGGGAATGGCTCGCCCCAATACCGTTGACGCGAGAACAGCCAGTCGCGCAGCTTGAACTGGACGGTGCCTTCGCCATGATTTTCCTTTTTCAACCAGGCGATCATGGTGGCCTTTGCCTCGTTGACTTGCAGGCCATCGAGGAATTCGCTGTTGATGGCCGGGCCATCCTCCACGAACGCCTCGCCTTCAAACCCATCCGGGGGCTGAACCGTGCGCACGATGGGCAGATCAAATGCCTTGGCGAAGTCCCAGTCCCGTTGGTCCTGACCCGGGACGGCCATGATCGCCCCCGTGCCGTACCCCATGAGCACGTAGTCGGCGACCCAGATCGGAATGTCCTGCCCCGTCGCAGGATTGGTGGCGACGAAGCCAGTCGCCACGCCTGTTTTCTCTCTTGCATCGGCCATGCGATCGACGTCGGATTTTTTCGTGGCCGTTTCGACGTAGGCTTTCAGCTTATCGACATCCGTCGCGGTCGCCGGGTTCTCGATGATCTGCTGAACCAGTTCATGCTCCGGGGCGATGACCATGTAGGTCGCGCCGAAGAGCGTGTCGGGCCTGGTCGTGTAAACACGGAGGGTGTGAAACGAATCGGGCTTGGGGGGATCGATGATCGGAAAATCAACGTTTGCCCCTTCGCTCCTGCCGATCCATTGCTGTTGCATGGTCCGCGTCGACTCGGGCCAGTCCAGGCCATCCAGTCCCTTGAGCAATCGATCCGCGTAGGACGTGATGCGGAACATCCACTGCTTGAGATGCTTGCGGAAGACCGGGAAGCCGCCACGTTCTGATTTGCCATCGATGACTTCTTCGTTGGCCAGGGCGGTGCCTAATTTTGGACACCAGTTCACCGTCTTGAATCCCAGATAGACGAGTCGATAGGTGTTCAGGATGTCGGCTTGTTCAGCTTTGGAGATTGAATCCCAGTCGGACCATTGCTGATCACGTGATCCGCCCAGCGTGAGCCCCGTCGGGCAATCCGGGTCGTAGCGTATTTTGCGTTCACCTGATCGAAATTCCGCGATCAGCTCCTCAATCGGTCTCGCTTTGTCGTTCCGGGGGTTCGTGTCGTACCACGAGTTGTACGCCTTGAGCCAGATCCACTGCGTCCACTTGTAATAATCCTCGTCGATCGTGGCGAATTCTCGCGACCAGTCGTAGCAGAATCCGAACCGCTTGAGTTGCTCTCTGAACGTGATGATCGCCTTGCGGGTCGTGATCGCGGGATTGATCCCCGTGGCGATTGCGTACTGTTCGGCGGGCAAGCCAAACGCATCGAAACCCATCGGGTGAAGAACGTTGTGTCCCGTCAATCGCTTGAAGCGGCTGACGATGTCCGTGGCGGTGTATCCCTCGGGATGACCCACGTGCAGTCCCGCCCCGGATGGATAGGGAAACATGTCCATGCAGAAGAACTTTGGCTTGTTCGCATCAAAGCCCGGCTCGCCCGGGTTGCCCATGCGGAACACCTTGTCGGCTTCCCATCGTTTCTGCCAATGCTCCTCAATTTTATTGGCCAGCTTTGCCCCGTAGCGATGGGGCAATTTGTCTTCTGGACGAATGGCAGTGTTCGATTCGCTGGAATTGGTCGTGGTGTCGTTCATGGCAGTATCAATTCGTAGATAAAAAAAGCCTCGCTTGGCGAGACTCGTGAATTCCGTTGAAAGGAGGTCGGGGATTCAGTCAGTCGCCAAAGCGTCAACGATCGCTTCGTAACGTCGGAAGTGGCGAGCATGACTCGGAGGTTGCGTTCATGGAACTCAGTGTATCGGCATCATTGAAGGGATCAATTCAGGCCACTTCAGGAAAGAGTGGAACGGGCTTTCGGCCCATTCAGCAGGTTTGAATTCTTCAGAAAGCCCTTCGCACAGCCTGGAAGCCCGGGCCACCGGATCGGGGCTTACTTCGACTTCTTTTTTCTATGGACTTCGGCCAGGTACTTCTTCGCCTCGCCCACGAGGTAGAAACTCCCCGTCACGCAGACCAGATCGTCCCGGCTCACGGCTCGGGAGGCGAGGTCCAATGCCTCGGGCAGCGACTTGGTCACCTGATTCATCTTGCCCGAGATCTCGCAAAATTGTCTTTGCAATTCCTCGGGGTCGGCGGCCCTCGGATTGCCCTTGGCCTTGGTGAAGATGATCTTGTCGCCTCCCAGGGCGATCATTTCCAGCATGGCGTGCACATCCTTGTCCTCGCAACAGCCGAACACGCAGACCATCGAGTCGTAAGGCACATGCGCGCCGACGCAACGCATCAGCGCCTTGAGGGCCACGGCGTTGTGCGCGCCGTCCACGAGGATTCTGGGTTGGTTCCAGATCAGCTCCATCCGCCCCGGCGTCTTCGTGCTCGCCAGCCCGTCGTGCAGGGGCACTTCGGAGAACTCGAAGCCCGAGGATTTGAGCGTGTCGATCACCGAGAGCGCCAAGGCGCAGTTGATCGCCTGATGCTCGCCCGGCAGGGGAACCGGCAGATGCATGAACTGGCTTGATTCCGTGACCACGCAGACGCGGGTGTGGGGGCCAAGGTCGTCGGAGACGCCAAATCGTTCGCTGAACTCGATATCCCGGTTGATCATTCGGACGGGAGAACCCGCCTTCTCGGCGGTCTCGCAGATCACTTTCTGCACGTCCTCATGCTGATCGAAGGTGATGACCGGTACGCCCCGCTTGATGATGCCGGCCTTCTCCGAGGCGATCTCACCCAGCGTGCGGCCCAGGATATGCATGTGGTCGAAATCAATCTGGGTGAAGACCGTCACTTCGGGGGTGATGACATTCGTCGAGTCGAGCCGACCCCCGAGCCCCGTCTCGATCACCGCGATGTCAACCGCCTGCTCGGCGAAGTATGTGAAACCCAGCACCGTCAAGAGCTCGAAGAACGTCGGATCGAGTTCAAGCTTCGCCGCGACGTCGGCGATCTGCTTCATCAGGCTCGTGAAGTCGTTCTTGTTGATGGTGTGCCCGTTGATCGTGATGCGTTCGCGCACGTCGAGCAGGTGGGGACTGGTGTATTGGCCGACCGCATAGCCGCACCCTTCGAGCATGGACGAGATCATGGCCACCGTTGAGCCCTTGCCCACGGTGCCCGCGACGTGGACCATGCGCACCTGATCATGGGGGTTGCCCATGGCTTCGAGCATGGTGCGCATGCGATCAAGCTTGAACGTCTCCTCGTTGTAGCGAACGAGCCGCATTCGCTCGTAGTCCGTACGTTCGAGGAGATAACGGACAGCATTCGGATATGTCGTAATCTCGGGAGGGGAGGCGTTCTTGGCGCGTCCCTTTCGCCGGGAGGATTTAGCATTGAGCATGATGCGGGCAGTTTATCAACATCCAAGTCTGGAATCAAACTGCTATAGGTAAGTGTATTTGGGGTAATTATTTACGGCAAAAAATGCATTTTTGGAAAACCATCGGTTTGAATCGAATGGCAAATGATCACGATTCGATAGCCTGTGGAGTCAGGAGAAGTTCATGAATACGAATTCCAGCGGCAATCCGAATCAAGTTATTGATCACAAAGAAGCCCTCATGCATGAATCATGGCGGGTCTTTCGCATCATGGGTGAGTTCGTCGAAGCTTTCGAGACGATGGCCCGCATCGGACCCGCGATCAGCGTGTTTGGTTCGGCGCGAACCCCGTCTGATGACAAGTACTACAAACTGGCGGTGGAATGTGGGCGAAAGCTCGTCGAGAAGGACTTCGCCGTCATCACCGGCGGTGGACCTGGCATTATGGAAGCGGCCAACCGTGGCGCGCTGGAAGCCGGTGGCACATCCGTGGGCCTGAACATCGCGCTTCCGACGGAGCAGGACCCGAACCCCTACCAGAACGTCGAGCTGGACTTCCGCTACTTCTTCATCCGCAAGGTGATGTTCGTCAAGCATGCGCACGGGTTCATCATC
>JAPULD010000286.1 GCA_027295365.1 Planctomycetota bacterium | reverse complement strand
ACCAGCCGCATTGATGGTCGCGTACGGCGGTTTCCTCGTCCTTGTCCGGACGTTGTGGTGGACGCCGAAGACTTGGCCGCGATGGAGCGACTCAACCTGTTGACTGCCTTCGCGCCGATCACAAAGCGGCTCGTCTGTCCTGAAAGATTGATCACCTGATCGTCCAGCGTGGCGGTGAAGATCCCGTCCAACCTTTCAAATGCAGGCGTCAAGGTCGCGTGCAGCGATTCATCCGACCAGCTCAGGTCGATGGTGAGTTTTCCCCACGTACCGATCCACGTGGAAAGATTGCCCTTTGGACGCCCCAGCATCTGCTCGATCAGGACAGGTTTTAACTTTTGGAAAAAGATCCTTCCTTCAGGGCGATTGTCCCTTGAACTGGAAGAGGTCACGTCAAATTCGACCTCGGCGATCTTCTGGCTCGCATCGGACGAGGCCAGGGTAAACGTTCCCGTCGCCTTATAGGTGAGGGGTTTCAACGAGGTCACAAGTTGCGAGGTGATTGCATGAACCTCAACGCCTTCGATCAACCCGGGTACTTGATTGAGATGCAACGCGTCCAGGCCGAGCGTGAATGCAAGTGGCGCCGACATCACGTCGTAGTCCGTCCAGGAAGCGCCTTGAAATTCCTGTGTTTCAAGTGCGAGCGTCGCTTGTACCGGTTCGAGGAGCACGATCGGTTGCTCCAACTCTCCTTGGGCCAGCTCGATGACTTCAGGGGTCAGCGTCACGAGGACGTCGGCTGTTTCGAGAACGAGTTTCGTCGGTTGACGAATGGCCACGACCTCGGCTCGCACGCCATGTGTTTCGAAGTTGAACGTGAATCGCAAGCCTTCGTCCGAGGCCATGCTCGTGAGACTGATCGTGCAAGGCCGGGAGAGCATGGCCTTGGTCACGCCCGATTGGTCGTCGATCAATCGGGCGAGTCTGGTTCCAGGCAGATCCACAAGACGGATCGTGCCTTCGGGCAACAGGTTGGCCAACTGCAATGATCCTTCATGATCGAAGAGATTCGTGATGTGCTCATCAAGAATCAGGTGGCCAAAGTCGCCCCGGCTTGATCCCTTGAGGGTCACGCCATCAGCGAGACGATCCGTCCCGAACTCGACGTTGAATTCGCTGAGCGACAGGTCTTGTGCATCGGAATCAAGCATCGCCAGCATGATTGAGTCGTCGATGTCGAGTTGCAATGAACCCGTGGCCGCCAGTTCAGCCAGGGGAAACACGCCTTGCTTATCGAGGGAAGGAATCGTGAATCGTGTCAGTTCAAGACTTAGCGGGATTGCGCGATCGGGTTTTACATTCGCGAGTGTTGCGATGAGTTCAGGGGCGAGTGTCGTACTCAGCGAGAGAAATTCACCCCGCATGGAGCGCGTGCTTGCGTCAATGACGCCTTTCACTTTGAAATCAAAGTTCGAAGCCTGCACCGTCACGAGAACCGACTTGTCCTGTCCCGTAGAAAACTGGGCGGTCAGGTCCAGGGTTGAACCGAAATCGCGTTCGGCGACGAGGTGGATGTTGGCCAAGAGTGGTTGAATCAGCGAGGCCGGAATACGTTGCCCCTCCAGGGTACCCGTCAGTGTTTCCAACCCTATGTTCAGTTGGCCATCCTCGGTGTAGGGGTGATCAAGCGTGAATTGCCCTTTGAGCGAACTGACTTGTGATTCCTCGTACACCGCCTCGCTCTCGATCGAAACATCGAGTCGATCTGACAAACCAGGTGAAGCCAGTTTCACCTTGAGATATCGCAACTCACCGTCCGTTTCGATCAGAGGCATGGGCACGGTATTGGCCATCAGGGTTGCATTCAGCGACGCCCCTTGAAGGGCGACAAGCCCTTCGTGATCGAGAAAATCGCTCATCGTCAAATCGAGCGAAACACTCCCCTTCAGGTCGCCAGAAGTCGTGTCGCCTTGCAAGGTCGCGACCAGGGGTTGTCCGGGGGCATACGTCGTCGAGCCATTCAGGTGGCTGAACTCGATGTCACGCTTCCCCTTCTCATCATGAAGCGTCACAAAGAAGTCTTGCACTTTGAGCGAAAGTGAATCCATCGACGCCAAGGCTGAAGGTTGATCAGGGGCTGATGGCTTGAGCAGGCTCATCACGTCGAGATGACCCTGTTCGTCAACGCTCATCTGCATCGAACCAGAGAGATCGAGGGTCAGGGTTCTGGTGCCATGTCTCAGCAGCGAGACCAACGATTCGCCCAACGTCAGGTTCAACGTCGCGACGTGGTTGGCGTCTTCATCAAGGATGGTCAGGGAGGAAATCGTCTGCGTGCCGAACCAACTCAGGCCAAGTTCGTCGATGGTGACATGGCCATTGAGATTCTGGGCGATGGCCCCCTCAATTCGGCCCCGGGCCAGTCCCAGATTCAGCATCGTGGGCAGGAAACCCACAATCAACAGTCCCAGGCTCATGAGGACCCCCAGGACAATGAGCACGTTCTTCTTTGCAAAGCCTCGGCGCATGAATTCCCTACTCGTTGGTGGACTGACTCTGGTTCTCAATCAATGGCCAGGGTTTCGTCGATGACCGGTTTCCTGACATTGGCGAGCATACGGTCCAGGGCCAGCTTGGCCAATCGCCTTGCCTCGGGATGCACCGACACTCGATTGACGACCTCTCCATTGGCGAGTTGATCGAGGACCCAGAGCAGGTGTTCCTGGTCGATGCGATACATCGTCGTGCATAGACATTGGCATTCGCTCAGCATCCGGACGTGCACGCCATTCGCTTCTGAGTCCCGGGCCAGTCGATTGACGAGATGCACCTCGGTCCCGATTGCCCAATGGCTGCCACGGGGGGCATTTTGAACGGTCTGGATGATCATCTCCGTCGAGCCATCGAGATCGGCCTTGTCCACGACTTCCTTGGCGCATTCGGGATGGACCATGATGGTGATGCCGCCATTGTTCGAATGCGCTTCACGCAACTGATCAACATGTTCGGGACGAAAGAGCTTGTGCACCGAGCAATGACCCGCCCAGAGCAGGACCTTGGCGTTTTGAATCTGCTGCTCGGTCAATCCCCCAAAGTCGAGTTTCTGATTCCAGAGTTCCGTCTGGGTGTCGCCTCGCCCCGCCGCTTCATCGACTTCGGTGACGAACCCCATCTTCGAAGCGGTGTTCCGTCCCAGATGCTGATCAGGCAGGAAGAGCACCTTGATCTCCTCATCCTCCGTCAAAGGTTGAGTTCCCCCCGCCATCGCCCACTTGAAAATGGCCTCAGCATTCGATGAGGTGCAGCACGCGCCCCCCTTGTCGCCCACAAACGCCTTGATCGCGGCGGTCGAGTTCACATACGTGATCGGAATCAGCCGCCCATTCCAGTCATCGCCAAGAGCCTCGTGAATCTGCTCCCAGGCAAGAACCGCATCGTCGTAGTCGGCCATGTCGGCCATCGAACAACCAGCCGAGAGATCGGGCAAGATCACCTGCACATCGTCGGGGGTGAGAATGTCCGCGGATTCAGCCATGAAGTGAACACCACAGAAGACGATGTACTTCACGCCCCGTTCGACGGATTCCAGGGCCGCCATCTGCGATAGCTTGAGGCTGTCGCCCGTCAGGTCGGCATGGGCAAGCACATCGTCCTGCTGGTAGTGATGACCCAGGATGAGCAGGTCGTCACCAAGTTCGGCACGTCGCTCCTTGATGCGACGAGCCAGATCCGTGGGGTTCATCTCGAGATAGCGTGTGGGCAGGGCCGGTTGCCAGAGCATGGTTGGCTTCCCTCTTTTCTCGTGGGGGATGCCATTTTAGGCCATTGGCGGTTTGGAATCAGCCCCATTCGAGGGGGGAGTCGAATCAAGCCGCCTTGGACAGGGATTCGAGATCCGAATCCTGGAGCGGAATCTGGGCCTGGGTGTATTCCAGGGCGACCATGGTTTCCCCATTGGGCGTCCCCAGGGCGCGGATGATCTTTGCCTCCATCATGTCTCGGGCCTGCATGAAACCCTGACGCTCGTCGAAGGCGATGCCAATGCTCAGTGTCTCGCCCAACGTGAAGGCGCACGAACGATGAATGCGAATCAACACGCCACTTCGCGAGTAATTGCAGGTGGTGCCATGGAGGAATTTGCCCGTCCTGGGATCGGCGATGCGGCAAGGGCGTTCCAGTTCGTTTCGGGGATGACGACGACGATCTGTTTGGTCACTCATCATGGCTCTCGTCTTTCAGGCTGAGGTAATAGCTCACAGAGGGCTTCCTGATCAGTTATCGGCGCTCAGAGGGACCCTCTTCGCTCCAAGACGTGATCCGAGGGCAGATCGCGCGAATTCCTTGGTGATAACGAAATCGGACTCGCCCCCATGAGGCAGAATCGTCCACTATGCTTCACCCAATGGTCCACGTCATGATGCAACTGGCCCCGGCAAAGGTGAATTTGGCGCTGTCGGTGGGTTCGCCCCTCGAAAATGGCATGCATCCAATCTGCTCCTGGATGATGACCTTCGACCTGTGCGATGAGCTGCAGCTGACCAAGCTGTCCCCCGGAAGTCTGTCCCGCTATGCGATTTATTGGCACCGGAATGCGAAGCAACGCAGCGAGATCAATTGGTCGATCAAGGATGACTTGGCCGTCATGGCGCATCTGGCGTTGGAAAAGGCCATGGGGCGGGACCTGCCCCTGCAGATGAGGCTGGAGAAAAAGATTCCCGTTGGGGGAGGCCTTGGAGGTGGTTCGTCCGATGCCGGCGCCATGTTGAGGGGGGTCAACGAGTTGTATGAGCTGGGTTTATCCTCGGATGAACTTATCGCCATTGGCTCATCGTTGGGTTCGGATGTGTCGTTCCTGGTCCATGGTGGCAGCGCCATCGTGCAAGGGCTTGGCGATCAGATCGAGCGACATGCATCGACGCCCGAGATCAATGCGGTGCTTGCGTTTCCCGAGTTTCAATGCGAAACACCTAGGGTCTATGGCCTCTTTGATGAGCACATCAAGGGGATAGATCATCAGCTCAGGGTTGATGAGGTGATCGCCCTGGCACAGTCGGTCGAGACTTCATCCATCCATGACACGTTGTTCAATGATCTCGCCATACCTTCGATGAAATCCGCGCCCCGGCTGAAGGGGCTTGTCGAAAAGTTGAGTGCATTGGCCGAACGCCCCGCTCACGTCTCAGGCAGCGGATCGAGCCTGTTCGTGATTTGCGATGATGCGATGCACGCCCAAGCCCTGGCCAAGGCGACCACGGATAAAGTGGACATCCAGGCCATCGCGGTCACGTCACATTCATGCTGATCCGCTTGTTTCATCAATTCGATGAGGAATACACTTTGGGCATTCTTTGGCCTCCTCTCTTCCTGATCCCTGACACTTGGCGATTCCACCCATGACGACCACCACCACGACGACTGAATTCGTTCCCGCCGACCTCGATGCCAGGCAATGGGCCAATCTTGAGCCCTTGTATCAGGCCCTGATCGATCGAGAGCTGAAATGCAGTGGATGCCTGGAACAGCTCCTGCTGGATCGAAGCGAACTCGACGCCTCGGCAAGCGAGGCATTTGGCCTGCTGTACATCGCCATGACGTGTGATACCGAGGACAAGGCCAAGAAAAGCGCCTACCTCGATTTCGTCGAGAATGTCCAGCCCAAACTCAAGACGATCAGCTTCGATCTGGACAAGACGATTGCCTCCAGTCCTCATCGAGGGGATCTCGACCAGGATCGCTATGGCGTGTTGTTACGAGGCATCGAGGCGGACGTCTCGATCTTCCGCGAAGAGAACGTCCCCCTGCAGACCGAGGATGCCAAGTTATGCCAGCAGTACAACGAACTGTGTGGGGCGATGATGGTGACCTTCAGGGGGAAGGAATACACCATGCCCCTGATGGCGAAGTTCGCCCAGGACAATGACCGGGCCACCCGCGAGGAAGCCTGGAGGGCCTCGACCGAGCGTCGCTATCAGGACCACGAGAAGTTCGATGACCTGTTCGACCAGATGGTCAAGCTCAGGCATCAGATCGCGTTGAATGCGGGATTCGACAACTATCGCGAGTATATGTTCAAGGAAAAACATCGATTCGACTACACGCCCAGTGATTGCGTGGCGTTTCATCAGGGGGCCCAGGAAGTCTGCGTCCCGCTCATGCGCAAGCTCGATCGCGAACGGGCCAAGGCACTGGGCGTCGATCCGCTGCGTCCCTGGGACTTGTCGGTGGATGTACAGGGACGTGATCCGCTGAGGCCATTTGATGGGGCCGACGAACTGGTCGAGAAGACGTCAAGGCTCTTCAGGGCCATGCACGAGGACTTGAGCAACCTCTTCGAGCAAATGAGGGATGGAGAGAGTCTGGACCTCGATTCACGCAAGGGCAAGGCCCCGGGCGGTTATCAGGAAAGCCTTGATCGAAAGCGTAAACCCTTCATCTTCATGAATGCGGCGGGCCTGCATCACGACGTCGTCACCATGGTGCACGAGGTTGGCCATGCGTTTCATTGCCAGCTCAGTCGCGATGAGCCGCTCGTGCAGTATCGTCACGCCCCGATGGAGTTTTGCGAAGTCGCGTCGATGAGCATGGAACTGATCGCCTATCCCTATCTGGGTGAGTTCTACGACGAAGCCGAACAAGCGAGGGCGAAGCGGGATCACCTTGAGCGAATCGTGGGGCTGCTGCCCTGGGTCGCCTGCGTGGATGCCTTCCAGCATTGGATCTACGCCAATCCTGAGCACTCGAGAGAACAGCGCACCGCGCACTGGCTTGAATTGCGCGATCGATTCGGACTGGACCTGAGTTGGGAAGGCCTGGAGCACTATCGAGAGTCGGCGTGGCATCGCCAGATCCACATTTTCGAGGTGCCATTCTATTACATCGAGTATGGCATCGCCCAACTCGGGGCCCTGCAGCTATGGCAGCAATCACTCGAGAGTGAAGCGGGGGCGATCGAGAATTACCAGAAGGCGTTGACGCTGGGCGGCTCCAAACCCTTGCCCGAACTGTTCGAAACCGCAGGACTGACTTTTGGTTTCGGGCCTTCGACCATGAAGTCGTTGATGGACGAGGTGGAAACGAAGTTGGCGAGTCTGCCGGCCTGAGGCAGAAGGTGGAGTTGGCAATCGTCGAGGGCTACTTCTCTTTTTGAGCGATCAGGTCTTGTGTATCGCCCCGGCTCTTGATCGTCCATCCCTCGTTGAGTTTCAGTGTATAGCCGTCGCCCTCGACCGAGTGCCCCTTGGAATCGGGAAATGGAGTCGGGACGACAATTCGCAAAAAGACGCCATCCTGCTGCACGAACAATGCGCCGCCCGAGGTGACGTCGAGGATGCCCCAGTCGCTGACCACCCGAGTCGAGAGATACACGCTGCCCACGTCGCCAAACGCCTTGATTCGATTTGGGTTGAAGGTGTAGTTGGGGAACGAATTCAGGGGGAGGATGAGGGTTGGGTTGTCCTCGAATCGAGCCTTGAACGTCGCCTGAAGTTTCAGAGCCTCCTGGTGTCGTTCATCTTCTTCCAGGAGGACTAATGAACCCTCATAAGGCGACCATCGCTCTCTGGCCATGGCTTCGGATGGCGAGGGCAAGTCGATGGCATACGCCTCGGCGAGGATCTTTCCCAGGTCTGAGTGCACCGTAAGTTTCGATCGCCATTCGGAAAGGCCTGCCTTGTCGATCAACAAGCCATAAGCCGGTCCTGAGGCGTAAGCAAAGCTGCGGATGAAGTTGCGATGGCGATCGTGGGATGCGAGCCCTTGGATAGCAGCATTGCATTGCGTCTCGATCGAGTCGAGGCCAAGACTGATTCCGGTGTATTGAGCCAGCCCTTCGTTCAACTCCAGGTTCAGTTCATCGGCGATCTGATTCGGATACAGCGCGTGACGCGCCCCGCGAAACAACAGCGCATCGGTCATGGCCATGTGGCGAGCCTTCCCATCGGATTCCAATGCCATCTTCAGGGCACGCCATTCCAGCCGCAACCACAGGCGGCCATCATGCTCATCAAGATGCCGATTGTCGGGCATCCCCAATTCCAGATTCAGGTCGTCCTGAATACGATGGAACATCTCATGCGCCAGAAGCTGATTCCGCTGATCAGGATCCTCGGGCAGGGGCCACATGAGCATGGTCCATTGCACCCCCGACCAGGTCATGCTCGTGTTGGCGATGCCTTTCGTGTCCGGCAGCGTGCCAACATGGAGATCACCTTGTTTCGTGAGTTGATTCTGTTTATCAGGCTGATTGGTCACCACAAAACGCGTGGCCCGATCGACGAACAGCAAAGGCCCCATCAATTCCAGCCCCCACATCGCACCCCCATCGCGATCGCTGATGGCCCTGGCTTCTTTGAAGTATTGCATCGCCAGTTCGAGATCAATCGGCGTCGTCTCGAAGTCGTCCTGCCCTGATGTCGCATTCGTCAAGGCCAGATACAGTCCGAGAACCATGCTGTACATCCAAATTCGCCTCACGAGAAACCTCCAATCAAGTTCGTTCAAAACCCGCTCGTTAGACGAAACCCAATCAAAGGAGGCCTGAAAAAAGCCTGAATTCCCCAGATTCACGCCAGTATCAAAACTGATCGTCAATTCTCACGATGCCTGAACCTCGATTCTTGCATTGCAACCTTTCGTTCGCGATGATGAATGAGGAGTGAGGAAACGTTTACAGAGCCCGCTAGGATGACCCCCCCGGAATCCCCGGAATCCCGGAAACCTCGACCTAGGAAACCTCGACTTTCGGGGCCTGACGCCCTCTTGCTGGTACCACCCATGACCGATCAGTCCGCGTTGCGGATCGAAAACCTGAAGTTTCGTTATCACAAGCGACGCAAAAGCGAGCCTTGGGTGATCGACATCCCGGCTCTTCAGATGCATCGGGGTGATCAGATGTTGCTGACGGGTGGCTCGGGTCGGGGCAAGAGCACGCTGCTGCACTTGATCTGTGGGCTCATGGATCCACTCCAGGGTGAAACCTACGTGGATGGCACCCCCATCCACTCCCTGCATGGAGCCCAGCGGGACCTCTTCCGGGGCAAGCGAATCGGCATGATCTTCCAGAGCTTCAACCTGCTGCATGGGTTTTCGGCCCTCGACAATGTGATGGCGGCGTTGATGTTTTCCACCATCCCCAAGGGCGAGCATCGCAAGCGAGCGAATTACATGCTTCGCCATCTCGGCATCGAGCACCCCCGGAGGCATCCCGACAAGATGAGCATCGGGCAGCAGCAGCGTGTCGCGGTGGCCCGGGCCATGGTCTGTGATCCGGTATTGGTGCTGGCCGACGAACCCACCGCGAGCCTCGATCCCGAGAACGCCCGGATCGCCATCAAGCTCATCCAGGACATCTGCCAGGAGAAGAATGCGGCATTGCTTTGCGTGAGCCACGATCCCGCGTTGCCCGAACGCTTTGAGAATCGCGTTTCGCTTGATGAACTGGCGAAGGGCGTGCTTCCGGTGTTTCAAGACGACCAGGCGAGCCCTCCCGAGCAAATCACCGATTCCATTCCTTTGGCCACCGGACCGGCCAAGGAAGCGATCATCACGCCTCCTCCCGAAGAGCATGACATCGCAACGGATGGGCCGATCGAAGATGACGCACCCATCGAGTTGGGTCTCGATGGCGACGTTCTCGACGAAGAAGCCAAAGCCGATGTCAATCTCGAAGTGAAGGAGAACACGGAATGAGGAGCACCCCCTCATGGCCATGACCGACTTCAAAATCATTCGGCGGAGCCTGTTCTCCAGGCTGTTCTCCACGATCATCACGACGATCACCGTCGCCACGGCGGTGGGTCTCATGCTGGTGCTGTTGACCATGCCCGACGCCGCCGAGTCGGCGTTCAAGAGCGGCAGCGGCAACATGCACATGCTCGTCAGCCGCGACCCCAGTTCGATGCAGTCGGTGTTGAATGGCGTCTTCTATATGGAAGCGCCGGGCAACTCGATCGACTGGAAGACGTACGAGAATCTGCAGAAACGCATTCGTATTCTGGATTATGCCATCCCCATTCAGCAGGGGGACACCTATCGAGGCTTTCCGGTGCTTGCCTCGACGCCTGAGTTCTTTTCGCGTTTCAAGCCCGCCCACGACCGAGACTGGGAATTCACGGATGGTCAACCATTTGCAGGGGAATTTGAAATCGTGGCGGGGGCCAACGTCGCATCTGCGCTTGGGCTGGCTCTTGGACAGGAACTCATCCTGACGCATGGTAGTGGCGTCTCCCGGAAAGGAACGCCTGATCCTGAGGCGAAAGACGACGACGAGCACGCCGGAAGCGATCACGATCACGACGATTTCTCGTACACCGTTGTGGGGATCCTCCAACGTACGGGCGGACCACACGATCGCGCGATCTTCACCGACCTGAATTCCGCCTGGATCATCCATGCCCATGATCGACGTGAGCGTGAATCAAGTGGGCACATCGAGAAGACGACGATCGACGATCTGTCCGACGATGATCGGCTCATCACGGGGGTCTACCTTCGGGTTGCGACCCGCAAGGGTTCGGCCATGTCCGGGGCCCAGCAGATGGTGTTCAACCAACTCCGCGCCGATACGTCGATCACGGTGGCCGATCCGGTGCAGGAGATCAACAAGATGTTCGTGATCATCGGGAACATCGACCAGATCTTCATCGCCATGGCGATCGTGGTGATGATCTCCAGCGGGATCGCGATCATGCTTGCGTTGTACAACTCCATGGAGTTGCGCCGGAGGCAGATCGCGGTGTTGAGGGTATTGGGCTGCTCTCAATCGAGAATCTTCGGGCTCATCGTTACGGAATCCGCGATCCTGGGGGTGGCGGGCGCGGTGATGGGCGTTGCACTGGCGTGGCTGGGGACGGAAGCCGTGGCCACGGTCATGAACCAGAAGCTGGGTCTGGTCATTGATGCCACATTGCCCTTACCAATCACGGCCATCGTCATCATGTCCACCATCGGGCTTGCCTCGGTGGCGGGGCTGGTGCCGGCCTTTCAAGCATATCGAACGCCAGTCGTGCGGAATCTGAGACCCCTGGGCTAGCGAGCTACAATCATGATCCCATCGTGGAGACGAACTTCATGAAAATCTTCTGGTCATTCATTGCCTTGCTCGTTCTTGTCACAGTGACGTTGGCGCTGTTTCCTGGATTGACGGAACGTTTGAACGGGACGGAACTCCAGGTTGCGAAGAACGACACTGCGCGATCGGTGCCAATGTCGGCCGAAGTTCCTGTAATGTCAACGCCTGACGATGGTGATACATCCAACAAATCGCAAGGGGTCGATGCCGACAAGGCGAAAGAGGATGAGCCTGAACTCAATGAACAGGCGAAGGGCTCACTCGCGATCCTGTTAGACCCCGACTCGTCTGAAGAATCAGTTGACGTGACACTGCCGGTGGTGAATCCGGGAGCGGTCGATGGGGCAGAGGACGGCGACGATGCCCTGTTGATTGAGAATGAGGCGAAGGCTGATCCCGAGGATCAGGGCAATCCTTTGAAGGACGAAGAATCAACCGACATCGATTCAGCCAAGCCTGTGGAAACGCCAGAGGCTGAAATCAAGACTACGGATCCCGCCATCGACGCGAATGCTCAAGTCGTGTCATCCAAGGGGGAAGAAGCAGTAGCCGAATCCAAAGACGAGAAGACGCCTCC
>JAPULD010000285.1 GCA_027295365.1 Planctomycetota bacterium | reverse complement strand
TAGCCAGTTCTGGTCATTGAGCTGTCCGATGTTCTTTGCCAACTCCTTAGGAATCTTGTTCGTGAATCGGATTCCTCCAAACTCTTTCAGCGTGGTAGATGCATACTCGACTAGATCTTTGCGGCCCTCGCACTCAGAGAGGCGGAGCGGAAAGGGCGAGAGATTGAGGAAATGACTGATAGGAGCATCTGGCCCAGATCGTTGCTGAGTGGTCAACAGGCACGCGACGAGCCTCGACCAGAATATCTCTCGGGACAATGTCGGTTTCGACACCGCTAAATTGCGGCGTTTTCGCTCCTTGACGAGTTCGTTGGTGTCGTACTTCGAGACAATGGCCTGGATACGCTGGACATCAACCTCTTCAATCTGCCAATGGAACTTCATGGCTCACAATCTATCAAAATGAATGACATCAGGTTCAGGGTTTTCGCCCCAGCACCCGAGTTCCGGAATCTGGATCAGATCTGGCCATATGGGCGAGTTCGTACTGCTTTTCAATTGACATAGTCTGAATCTTGGCCCGCTCATCCGGTGTGGCGTCGTCTAGCAGCTTTGCAAGTGCGGCGTCAGCTGGATCGAAATCAACGACATCGCTCGGGTCAGGCTCGCGATTCTGTTCGGCGTTGTCCAGCACAAAGTCGGTCATGCTGCTCGCGCGTGGCGATCCCTTTGCCTTCGTATGCCGGGCCTGCCAGCCTTTGAGCTTGGCGGAGTCCTTGATGGCTTTGTGGATGGTCGTGGTGCCGCACTCCATGCGTTCGGCCAGATCGACGATGGTCGTGTAGCGCTCGCCACGGTTGTACAACTTCATAAGCCGGCGTTGCACGTCGCGCCAGTCTGTCTTGATTTCCTTTGGTTTCGGCTCTATCAGACGTGCGGGCCAATCAACCGCCAAACGGGCAGCCCGAATGTGCCCCCTGTCGGTCAGGCGAACGTGTTGCCTGATTCGTTCATCCCCTGAGAAGCCAAGTGACTCGGCGATAAACAGCTTCATCGACTTGCGGTTCGGGCCGGTGATGCTGCTGAAGTCCCAACCCTCCTCAACACGTAGCTCCTGGTCAGGGCCGACGAAGCAGTGATTGCGCGTTCCAAACTCGATCAACCCGTCCGCATCGCAGACCGTAAGCATGTCGGAATCAAGGTGTTCCTCTGACAAATCGATTAGGGCAATCATTTCCTGTAGCTGCTTGGCGAGAAATTGCAGTAGCTCATCTCCAACGTGGGGCCTGCCTTCATTCTGGCCGCTCTGTTCGCCATCTGCCCCTCTCGGCGGAGAAACAGCGAGGGTTGATGTCATTGAACTTGCCTCAACCACCACGTCGGACAGAAATTGCCCGCATTCGCAGATGTCTTTTTCATGGCGATCAAATGCGTTAAATATTCTCTCGTGCGTCGGGCCGGTTCCCGCTGACGATTCTGGATGCACTTCCAAGGGCTGATTGGTGGCGTGCGTCAGTTCGAGTAGGGCTGGAGTCAATCGGCTGCGTACTTCCGTTCTCCATAGTTCACCAGCATTCGGCCCGAGGGCCAACCCGCTCACTTTCTGGCGGCATCGGTCAACTCGCCGCTTCAGCACGATCAGAGAGCGGTTGATATGGCCAGCGAGTAGGATCGCTTTCCTATTTCGTCGAGCGTAATGCGAAGACGTAGGTCCTCCGTCATCTCGCCTTTGCCTCCAAGCCTCATATTTCCGCCGCCTTTCAAGGACGTTCGCTTTGGTGTGGAGCAGCTTCAAGAGTTCGCTTGCCAAAGCACGTGCATCGGAATCTGTCATAGGGGTCTATTCCGCCCAATTGAATCCAAACTAAAAGGTCCTGATGCAAGGGAAAATACCATTCACACCCGGATCACGAAAACAATCGGCAATCAATCATCCGTGTATGGTCCGCCCAGAAATGACATTTCGATATTCCAATTCTCGCCATCCTGTGCGATACGAGCTTGTGACTATGACGACGATGCAATTTTGGCTTCGTTTCGCAGAATCCCGGATCAGCTTGAAGCTGGCCCCGGCCTCCACTGAGTCCTTTCCCCTCGAATCTCGTAATCCGCCCCATCCTTTGTCCTTCCGGCCATAGTGGCGACAATCGTTTCAATCGTCGCCCCCCTGAGCTTCGCCAGTGTTTCAAGTGCTCGGTGCAGGCTTCGGTCGGCGTGTGACTCGTATCGGATGAGTCGGTCGAGAGTGGCGGCATCGGGAAGCAAGGCGGCCGTTCGCATCCTCTTCCAAGGGTCCGTCGTGTACGGCTCTTCACAAACTTCCCGTTGCTCTTTCAGGGTGTCGAGCTTCTGTCGAATGAGCCGGTCCAGGGCTTCGGGGAATGGTTGCTCCTTCTCTCGCGCTCTCGCGGAGCCGATCAGGTCATCCGTAGCGGTTCTCCACTTCTGCTTGTTGGTTTGAACAACCTTTTCGTTGTCATATGGGAGCCTTTCCGCTGATTCGCCCAGCAACCATGCCAGCTTTTCAGAGTCTTCCGGTCCGAAGCTCTTTGGAAAACCACTCAATCGACGTGCAAGCTCGGCAAGCATGATCATCATGGCCGTGATGGCAGCACCGCTCCGCATGATCCGGTCTTCCCGCGTGATATCAAGCGTGCTGAGGAAGGGGCGAACGCAACGGAACCATTCATGGCCTTTTTGGAGCTTTCCCTCCAGAATCCGCCTTCGGAGAAGGGCGGAATCACGTTCGATAATGCATTCGACCTGCCATGCATTGTTAATCTTCTCGATCCATGTCTGGACTTCCTCACGAAGGGGAGCGACGGATGTGACGGCTAGGTCGCTGGTCGGTGCATCGATCATCGCGGCTCGCTGAAGTCGCCAGAAGCAGACGGCAATCCGATGGACGAGACACTCTTCAAGTACATCCTTCGGGGAGAGTCGAATTACGAGATCGTCGTGTAGCTGTTCAAAGAGCCCCGCGTCCTCCACAAGCGATGAGGTGGGATTGGCACACAAGCCGTGCTACAGGCTGTTCTGCCGTGAAATCGCCTTCCCTGCGTCCGTACGGGGTCCTGTACTGAGGAGCGAATTCTTTCGATTGGCGACACACTTTTTCAAACTGGTCATCTCGAATTCCCAGAATCACATTTGGAACTGAGTTCCGGTTGCAAGGCCACTTTCACCATGGCCAGGATTCCGGCTGTCACTGCTTCAGGAAGCGTCGGCCAAGCCTCAATGATTCGCTGAAGATCGGGCGAAAATGGCACTTCGGCGTAGTCAGGTCGTGCACTTTCCGTGACACCTGCGGAAGGATCAGCATTCTCGGTATCATCAAGCTCGTTTTTTTGGGTGTGGTCGTATCATGGCATGCAGGAGATCGTCGGTTCAAGCCCGTCTGGCTCCACTTTGAAAACCCCCGCATCGACTCACTTCATACCGAGTGCATGCGGGGTTTTTATTTTAGCTCGTGGACAGAGCGTTCATTCCCACTTGAAGATTCGTAGAGCCACGGCGAAGCTGACCACGCACCATCCCAGCATGACTGCGACCTCCGGGCCCAGGCTGAAGATCGATTCGCCATCCAGCATGACCGCACGCAGGGCGTCATTCAACCCCGTCAATGGCAGCAGGCGGAGGACTGGATGAAGTGCCTCGGGGAAACGCTCGTACGAGAAGAAGACCCCAGAGAACAACCACATCGGCACCATGACCAGATTCATCAAGCCAGAGACGCCCTCGATGGTCTTGACTCGTGCCGCGACGAGGATTCCCAGACCCGCGAAGACCAGTGCGCCCAACAGACATACCAGTACGAACGAGAGGGGGTCGCCTCGGAAGGGAACACCCAGAACCCAGACCCCGAAGCCGGCCAGCATGACGAGTTCCATCAGCAGGAACACCAGCCGCGAAAGCATGAAGGAGAGGAAGAACGAGGAGCGGCGCATGGGCGTGACGAGCAATCGCTTCAGGAATTTGCGGCGACGAACATCAGCAATGGCGAAACCGATACCCCACATTCCCGTCCCCATCAGATTCATGCCGATCAGACCCGGGAAGAGGAAGTCCACGTAGCGCGAACCCGTTTCGGTCAGTTCGTCAAGATCGATAGGCGGATCCTCGGCCCCCGGTATCGCGAGCGCCAGCGCCCTCAGGACGCGCAACCGTGCCGTCTCGGCCTCGGCACGCACTGGGTCGAACGTCAGCTTGGGCGGGTCATCGGGCTCGACGACGCCATCCACCGCCGCTTTGCGAAGTTTGGACATCGCCTCATCGCGTGATTCATAGAGTACGACCTCGAGATGTTCGTCAACCTTGAACGCTTCGACGAGTCGATCAGATCCTTCCCCGATCACGACTGCGATCTTCGTCGGGGCGATGCCGCCTGATCGGAATGCGAAGCCGAGCACCGCTGCGAGAACGATGGGAAAGACGAACACCCAGAAGATCGCCTCGGGCTCTCGTATGAAACCCAGAACCCGGACGCGGGTGAGTTCTCGGATTTCATCAAGTCTACTCATCGCGCAAGTGCTTTCCGGTCAGGGAGACGAAGACATCTTCGAGCGTCGGTCGATGCGTGTGGAGGTTGTCAACCTGCAGGCCACGGATCTTGACCAGTTCAAATAAACCCGCGATGACGGATTGTGTCTGGGTCACCGAAAGCACGATGCCATTCCCCTCGTGCCGAAGCGATTGCACGCCATCGAGAGCTTGTAATTCCTCATCGCTCAGTGACGCTTCGCCATCGCTGGCGATTGAGAAACTCACCACGCTTTCAGCCTCCAGCGTCGCGATGATCGAAGCGGGCGATCCTCGGGCGATGACGCGGCCATGATCAAGGATGAGCAAGTCGTCAGCCAGGCGCTCCGCTTCCTCCATGTAATGGGTGGTGAGCAGGACGGTGCCGCCCTCGGCCTTGAACGTGTCGATGACCTCCCACACACGCCGCCTGGCCTGGGGATCGAGACCGGTCGTCGGTTCGTCGAGAAAGAGCATTTCCGGGTTGTTCAGCAAGGCGCACCCGACTGACAGGCGTTGTCGTTGGCCTCCCGACAAGTCCTTGACGAAAGCGTTGCGTTTTTCCGTGAGTCCGATGAGCTCGATGATGTCGTTCAGGTCGGCCCCTTTGGAATAGAAGCTGCGAAACAATCGCAACATCTCGAACACCTTGAGCTTGTCCTGAAAATCCGTCTCTTGCAACTGCACCCCAATGCGTTCCTGAATGGCGCGGGGGTCATCGTCCCAGGATTGGCCCAGTATGCGGACCATGCCTTCGTCGGGTGTCTTAAGACCTTCAAGGATTTCAATCGTGGTGGTTTTTCCCGCCCCGTTGGGGCCCAGGACGCCCAGGCACGTGCCTCGCTTCACTTCGAAGTCGATCCCGTCAACCGCCGTCAATTCGCCATACCGCTTGACGAGGCCTCGAACTTGAACGGCAGCGTCGCCTTGTTCGACGGTATTCTCGATGGAATGGCTGACTTCTTTCATCGTGCTGGTCTCGCGAGGCTGACAAGCGGTCAGCCCACTCGCTCATCATGTCGATGTCCGATCACTCCACAAGTTTCGCCTTGCGGATCACGCCCTTGGGCAGATCGGGCGGGGCGGGGGAGATGCGAATGTACTTGACGTTGTCGAGCGGCATCACGTAGAGGTCCCCATTGACCTCCGCGGCGAACTTGTCCTGCTCCAGGGCCGCCCTGATCGCACTCATGGCGGAGAGGTGATCATCGCCGGCTTGTCGCTCGAAGGTCAGGGTGATCTTTGAGCCGTCGATGAAGAAAAACGTCGCTTTGACTTGCTTGGCCATGGAAAGATAGCTCCTGATCTGAGAAGTGGATCGTATCGAGGTGATCCCAAGTCAGTAAGTACCCTAGTTTATTCAGGCTCAATAGTCACACCCCTTGTGCTCGAACCACTCGTCGCGGGTGATGTCGAACCATGATTCATCATCCACTTGCAAGGCGTCGGCCACGCGGTTGATGTAGTTGAAGTAGCCAATGACTTGCGTGGCGATGTGGATGGCTTCATCGGTGAAACCCAATTCGCGAAGTCGAATGATATCGGCCTTCTCCATACGCCCCGGGGTCAGGGTGAGCTTGAGGGCGTATTCACACAGGGCCCGATCGGCTTCTTCGAGTTCAGCGTCGCGAAAATCGAAGATGAGTTGTCTTGCGAGTGATTCATCTGAGGACTCCAGACCGAAGTCCTTGGCGTGGGACAGCGTTCAGTAATAGCAGTCGTTGATGTTACTGACGACGGTGGCCAGCATTTCCCGTCTCGCCGGGGACAGGGCGTTGTCGGACTTCATCAGGGCCATGTAAAACTGCATCGAATTGGCGACCACCCGCTCGTCGAGGCTCATGAGCTGGATGATCTGCGCGACCTCGCCTACCCGAGAAAGCCCGGCGTCGTAAATCTGCTTCAGCTTGCCCTCGGCTTGATCGAGGGGGATTTTCTTGATGTATGACATGCAGGCATCGTATCGCGAAATGCCAGCAAAGAGTGCATTCGAAAAGAGTTACATCGCATTGGGATAGTTTGAAGATGAGAATCATTAAGGAGAAGATGAATAAATCGTTTCAATCACCGATTCAATCCTCGATATGCTCCAGACTCTGAAAGGATTGCTGACCATGCGTATTCACCCGCTCATCACGGCTATTCTCCTCGGAGCTGGCCTGATCTGCCTGGCTGCAGTCGTTGCCCAGGATTCGAGGCCGGCCTCTCAAACAGCGTCTGGCGATCAACCCCCGGCTTCGCCCCAATCGTCTCATGACCGGCCGACCAGGGACATCGGCCCCAATCACTCTCGCCCCATCATCCAGAAGGATGGCAAAACATATCTCTGGGCCGCAGGAAGTCAGGAGAAGGGTGATGCCATCTGGTTCGACATGACCGACGCCCTGGTCGATCCGGTGAAGTTCCAGTTTGGCATCGGCAAAGACCGGATCCCCTCGATCGACGAACCGAAGTTTCTTTCCTATGGCGACCCGGGCCTGGCGGAACATCGGATCGGTGACCAGACCGACATCATCGGCTACGAGGTCAATGGCGTGGTCAAGGCCTACCCCTTGTTCATCCTCGATCATCACGAAATCGTCAATGATGAATTCGATGGCACACCCTATGGCGTCTATTGGTGACCGCTCGTGCAACTGGGCGCAGTTTGCGACCGAACGATCGATGGCGAAGTGTATGAATTCGGAACCGCTGGTTACACCATGAACAATGTGTTCGTGATCTACGACCGCAACACGGATTCCGTGTGGTACCCGCTTTCAGACAACACCTTTGATGCCGTCTCGGGGCCTGACAAGGGCAAGACAATCGAATTCCTCGCCAAGCCCGAGGTCATGAGGCTTCATGAATGGGCGGCCATGCACCCCGAAACGCTCGTGTTGATCCCGCCTCCGCGAACGAACCAGGAACAGCAGCGTCGTGAGCGGTTCGTCAAAAAGCTGGTGGGCGAATGGGATATGACCACCGACTTTAATGGGCAACCCATCGTGGCGACCATGACGATTGAGTTCGATGGTGAGGGCTTCAATGGCACCTGGACAAGCATGGGTCAGGACATGGAGATGCTCGACATCCGATACAACGGCGAGCGATTGAAATTTGGCCGGGAAATTCCTGGCGGAATGAAGATTGAATACACAGGTCGGGTCGGCGACGGGACCATCACCGGCACATGGGCAAGTGAGATGGGCAACCACGACTGCTCAGGCAAGAAAATGAACACAGAATCGATCGACGAGACCCCGGCCTCTCAGCCTGATCAATAAGGCAGACAGAAGGTTTCGTTTCTCGTCACGAGTTGCATTGGCTGGTCAGGCCTCTTTTTTGGTAGCATGGTTTGGTGTACGAGGCATTGACAGGATTAAGGCATCGGATTGAATTTCACTCCAGGAGTACATCGATGAAGAACACGCATTGTTGTGGCACCGTCCTGATCGGATTGAGTTGTTTGGCGATTCTTGGCCAGCCATCCTTTGGCCAGGAGGCGACCAGTCAACCTGACAGCCCACCAACAAGTCAGCCCGACGCCATGGCGACTGAACTGGGAACCGAACATTTCGAATCAAGGTTCGAATACCTGCTCTCGAGATACGATGCCAATGGCGATGGGCAGATCTCGATGGATGAATACGAACGCGAGAATGGCCAGTTCGAGCGTCTAGACAAGGATGAGGATGGCATGCTTACGGAATCCGACTTCGCCGGAGGGCGAGGCGGCATGCGAGTCCAGATGAAATCCATGGCCGCCCAGCGTCATTTCGCGGCTCATTTTCAGGCCGACGACGACCACACCATCATGACACCCGACGAGTTGGCCACTTCCATTGCCGCTTACGACACCAATGGCAACGGAATGATCAGCACTGCGGAATACGAAGCCAAGGCGGAATCGCGTTGGGTCGAATTGCCGGGCGACGACATTCCGATGCTGACCCGGATGATGGGTAACTACGATGCGTGGGAAACCATGGCCGAACCCATCGATGCCAACGGAGATGGAGAATTTGGCGGCAGCGAGATGATGGCCTTCTTCACCACACATGCTGAGGAAGGGCAATGGGAGATCACCAACCCCATGGAACGACGACGAGGAAGGGGCGGTCGCAATCGTGGACAGCGAGGGGACGATTCAGAGGGAGAGGCCCAGCGTGAGCCCCAGGATGGCGCAATGGTCGGTGAAATGGCGCCCGACTTCACGTTGCAGCCTCCCAATGGTGGCGAAACCGTCGTTCTCTCCAGTCATCGAGACAACTTGCCCGTGGCGTTGATCTTCGGCAGCTACACCTGACCGCCTTTCCGCCAAGCAGCCGGTCGGCTGAAGGAAATGTATCGCACCTATGGCAACGACGTTCAGTTCTACATCGTCTACATCCGCGAGGCCCACGCCCTGGACAGCCGCTCGCCCATGGGCGGTGATGGCAACCCGATGATCGAGGATCCAGTGACGCTCGATGAGCGCAACAAGGTCGCGCAGGTATGTCTGACCAAGCTCGAACTCGAGATGATCCCCGCCCTCGTCGATGACATGGACGACACCGCCAACAACGCGTACGCGGCGTGGCCCGATCGCTTCTATCTCGTCGGACGCGATGGCACCATCGTCTATCACGGGGGACGTGGCCCGTTCGGTTTCTTGCCCGATGAACTGGAGCAGGCGATCCTCAAGGAACTGGGGCCTGACTACGTCCCGACGGATTCAGGTGAGGAAAAGCCGGAAATGGAGAACATTTTCGACGGTTCTTGAGTATCACTGTTCGGAAATGATGGAAGTGATGAATGAAAACAGAGGCCTGATCTCGTGGGGAGATCAGGCCTTTTTTATGTGCTCACAATGAAGCAAACGGGAGTGGATGGGAATCGAACCCACCTGGGACCTGATTTACAAGCCCCACAACGGGTTTGAAGCCCGCGGCCGACACCAGTCGTGCTGACACTCCCAAAGGGTGATGCTTCACCATATCGGTTGATGTGACTCAGGACAAGCCTTCATCCAAGGCGTCGAGAATCGCCTGCCCCAACGCTGAATCCTGTTCGGGAAAGACAGTTCGCAGGTCAAACCAGATCGCCCCGTCGCGTACCCGAGTCACGACGGGGGAGGTGGTGGCATTGCGTAAACGATGGGCAAAGTCTTCTTCGCTGATGTGCTTGGGGATAATGCGAATGGCGCAACTCTTGATCGCCTCGGTGGGCAACGAGCCGCCCCCCAGATAGGCGTGGGTCTCGTGCAATGTCGCGGAGGTGATCGCTTCGGCATTGTCGAGCCGTTCGATCAGTGTGTTTGATCGTCGTTGGAGTTCATCGAGCGGCAACGTCAAGCTGCGCAACACCGGGATGCTTTCTCGCGCCTGGGTGGGATCGCGATGAAGCTGCAACGTCGCCCCCAAGGCGGCCAGGATGATCTTGTCCACCCGCATCGCCCTCATCATGGGGTTCTTCTCGATCCGATCGACCAAAGCTTTCTTGCCCACGATGATCCCCGCCTGGGGACCACCCAGGAGCTTGTCACCACTGAACAGGACGAGATCCGCCCCCGCCTCGATCGAAGCGGCCACGCTGGGTTCGTCGGAATCGATTCCAAATTCACTCAAATCGATCAACGCACCCGAGCCCACATCGTCGATGACCGGAAGATCGTGGTGTTTGCCCAACGTCGCGAGTTCATCCGTCGTGACGGACTGCGTGAAACCCGTCACGCGATAGTTCGACGTATGCACCTTCATCAAGGCACCGGTCGTTTCGTCGATCGCTTCTTCATAGTCGGTCAAACGCGTCCGATTGGTCGTGCCGACCTCACGGAGGATCGCCCCGCCGGCCTTCATCACGTCGGGCAGGCGGAAGCTGCCCCCGATCTCGATCAGTTCACCTCGCGAGACGATGACGCTCCGACCCGTGGCGAGCGTGGACAGGGTGATCATCAGAGCCGCGGCGTTGTTGTTGACGACGGTGGCGGATTCCGCCCCGGTCAGGCGACATAATAAATCTCGCACGATGTGACTGCGTTTGCCTCGCTGGCCTGATTCCAGATCAAGCTCGACGGGGGCGTAACTCCGGGCGGCCTCAAGAGCCGTGTGTGCGGCATAGGCCGCCAAGGGGGCACGACCCAGTCCGGTGTGGATGATGATCCCCGTCGCGTTGATGACGGGAGCCAGCGGGGGGCGAGTCTGACGCTTCACGGATTCAAGAGCGAACTTTATCAACGTGGCTTCAAGATCTTCAGCCGGAATCGATTCGTGCGCAACCAGTTTCGTCCTCATCGAATCCAAGGCATCACGAGCGGCATCAACGATGATCGACCTGGGCGTACCCGGAACACTCTCATCGCTCATGATCGACTCGACCAGTTGATGCACGCTGGGCAGACGCCTGAGAAGGTCGCCACGTTCGTCATCTCGGGATTCAGGGGAGGATGCGGGATGCGATTCTTCGGTCATATCGTTGTTCCTTCACTCATCCCGTGGGTTGGGGATTCTTCAAGACCCGCACATCGCCTCGACGCTGGGTGATGCCGATCTTATCCAGGTGCTCGCAGATCGGGATCGCGTATTTTCGTGATGTGTCAAGCAACGTCTTGATCTCGCTCATCGCGAGCCCTTCCTTATTGGTCAGGGCAGTCGTCAGGCGGCTCGTCCATTCCTCATGCCAGTCGATGTGGAGAAACAACGAGCCCTCGACATGCACGAGCGTTCGCTCCGCGGCACAAAGGTCGAGAATCGGTTTGAGCTTGGCGTCGTCGATGCCCGCCTCCCGGGCAATGGCTTTGGGCTCGGGGGGGCTGAACGCACCCTCCCGGTAGGACTTCAGCACGAGTTCGCGCAGCCTGCGCTGGGCCTGACTGAGCTTGGGTTGAAATTCGGGTAAGGCCACCGTTCGCTCGTTGCCCACCAGGTCTCCGTCGGCGATCAGGTAATTGGCCACGCCCAGCACAATATCCTCGGGGAGGAAGTCGAGCTTCATGGTGAGGCGTTGTCGAGGAATCGCTTTTTCAAGTGGCGCGTCTTCATGAAGTTTTCGCAGGGCCGACGTCACGAGATCCTTGAGTTCCCCCATGGCCTGTGCCTGCACGCAACGCTCGGCCCGGGTGGGAAGCGTCAATGTGATCAACTCGCCCCCGGATTTGAATTCACCAACCAATTGATGGGCACGGTCAAGATCAAGTTTCGCATCGCGACACAAGTCAGTCATGGTCCAGGGGTGGTGTCCCATGAAAAAGATCGCCGCCCTGGCCCGGGTTGATTCATCAGTGCAAGCAAG
This sequence comes from Planctomycetota bacterium, assembly GCA_027295365.1. Classification (GTDB taxonomy): domain Bacteria; phylum Planctomycetota; class Phycisphaerae; order Phycisphaerales; family SM1A02; genus JADFSH01. Next base: position 1,835 of record JAPULD010000285.1, on the reverse strand, counting down.
ATCGGCAAGCTTGGCGATGGTGGATGAGTCTCGTCGACTCAGACGGGAGGCATTGGGCAGAAGCACGCGGCCTCCACCCAAGGTGTGCAAGGGCGACTCGGCCCGAATGACAAACGGTTGCTGTCCCGAGGCCACGACCGGCTCGTCGGCGATGAGCTGGGCGAATCCTGTTTGCCCCGGCTCCAACGTGTTGGTCTCCAGAAGCCGGAGTTCAGCCATGATTTCCTGCGTCCCCACATGCAGTCTGACATGGGCGCGATGCTTGATCGGTCTCGGTGTGCTCTCCAAGGCTCGCAATTGGATCGTCAGCAACTTCGAAGGTTTGAGAAAACCCGGCACCGCCAGTTCGCAGCCTCGTTCAATCTCCGAATGATGAGCACCCATGAGATTGATCGCAGCCCTCTGGCCTCGACAGACACCTTGGGCATCGTGGCCATGCGACTGAAGGCTCCGTACCTTGACGGCCTTGCCCTCGGGTAGTAATTCAAGCTCTTCGTTGACCTGAGCCTGACCCGACCAGACGGTTCCCGTCACCACGGTGCCCAGTCCCGTCAACACGAACGCACGATCGATGGGCAATCGAAAGAAGTCACCATTGACGCGGTGAGCGGCCTTGGAGGTAAGTTCCGCAAGCGTGGTCTTCAGTTCATCGATGCCTTTGCCGGTCGTCGCGCTGGTGCGCACGATGGGGGCGTTCTCCAGAAACGTCCCCTTGACGAGGTCGCGGATCTCTTCCTCCACCAGATCGATCCAACTCGCCTCGGAAAGATCGCATTTGGTCAGCGCGATCACGCCCTGCTCGATTCTCAGGAGTTCGAGAATCGCCAGGTGCTCGCGGGTCTGGGGCATGACGGAATCGTCCGCCGCGATCGCCAGGAGGGCGAGGTCGATGCCCGAGGCCCCGGCCAGCATGTTGCGGATGAATTTTTCGTGGCCCGGAACGTCGACGATGCCCAGGGGAAGGCCATCGAGATCGAGGTGGGCGAACCCGATGTCGATGGAGATGCCGCGCTTTTTCTCTTCCTCCAGGCGATCGGTGTCCACCCCCGTCAAGGCCTTGACGAGCGCAGTCTTGCCATGATCGATGTGGCCGGCGGTTCCGAGGATGAGGGGACGGGTGGTCATGAGTGGTGTCGGGATCGTGCGTTGATTGCGTAAGAGAGGCCCAAAGAGCATCGTAGTCGATCCTCTGACCAATTCTGCCATTCTCAACTGAAGATGGCTCTATGGATGAATAACCAGTGCGTGGTCGCCCTTGTTGCACACCCGTCCCACAATCGCTGTTTTTTCCATCCCCCCGGAAATGCATTTCGCCACCAGATCATCGGCCTTCGCTTCGTCGATGGCGATGAGCAGGCCTCCGGACGTCTGGGGATCGTAGAGAAATTCCACCTTGTCGTTACGCTCGCAGTCGTTGTAGCTCAACGTAGGTTCGACGTGAGCCCGATTCGTCGGATTGGCTCTCGTGTGGTGGCCATCTTTCGCCAGGGCCTCGGCCCCATGCAAAATGGGAAGCTGGTCGAGATGCAGTTCGATCGTGACGCCACTGGCCTGTGCCATCTCCAAGGCGTGCCCCGCGAATCCAAACCCCGTGATGTCGGTCGTCGCTTTCACGCCCAACTCAAGGGCCGCTTCCGATCCGACGCGATTCAGCTGCTTCATGCTCTCGCTTGCTTCGAGCAGAACATCGTCGGGGCATTGATACGCTTTATTGGCCGTGGTGATGAATCCCGTCCCCAACGCCTTGGTCAGCACCAGCACGTCCCCCGGTTTTGCGGCGTCGTTGCTCATCATCTTCTCGGGATCAACCACCCCCGTCACGGCCAAACCAAACT
>JAPULD010000284.1 GCA_027295365.1 Planctomycetota bacterium | reverse complement strand
CTGCGCGAAGGCAAGGGCACGACCTTTGAAGGGGGCGTCCGGGTGCCCTGCATCATGCGCTGGCCGGGACGTATTCCCGAAGGAAGCGTGTGCGCCGAACCCCTGATGACGATCGACCTGCTGCCCACCCTGGCAAAATTCATCGGTGCTGAATTACCGACGCGATCCATTGACGGACGTGCGGCAAACGATCTGCTCCTCGGAGTTCCGGGGGCGACCTCTCCCCAGGAGGCTTACTACTTCTATTACCACCGCAATCACCTGGAATCCATGCGGGCGGGTCGCTGGAAATTGCACTTCCCCCATGGGTATCGATCCATGGAAGGGCGAACCCCCGGAAGTGGCGGCACGCCTGGAAAGTACGACTACGACGTGACCACCGGACTTGAGCTGTACGATTTGATCGATGACATTGGCGAGACGACCAATGTCGCCCAATCGCATCCCTTGGTCATGGCGAGGCTTCTCAAGATGGCCGACGCCAAACGTCGTGATCTGGGGGATGAACTCACCAAGACTCAATCAACTGGCCAACGAGAGCCGGGACGCATGCCCGAGCCGAAACCCATTGCTATAGACACAATGACGAAGCGGCCAAACATCGTCTTCATCTTCGCCGACGATCACGCCTATCAGGCCATCGGCGCGTATGGTTCGGTCATCAACACCACGCCAAACCTCGATCGCCTCGCATCCGAGGGCATGCTCTTTCGAAATTGTTTCGTCACCAATTCCATCTGCGGGCCCAGCCGCGCCGTGGTGTTGACGGGAAAATACAGCCATCTCAATGGTTTCCTCCAGAACGGCAACCGATTCGATGGCGCACAGCAGACGATTCCCAAGCTCCTGCAAAAAGGTGGCTACCAGACGTCCATTGTCGGCAAGTGGCACCTCGGCTCGGACCCGACGGGATTTGATTACTGGAACGTGCTCATCGGGCAAGGCCCGTATTACAACCCCCCCATGATCGAGAACGGAACCCGCCGGGAACATGTGGGCTACACCACCGATCTCATCACCGACCTCACGCTGGACTGGCTGAAGAATCAGCGCGATGAGGACAAACCTTTTCTGCTGATGTTCCAGCACAAGGCTCCACACCGAAACTGGCAACCCAGTCCGAAGCACCTGACGATGTACGACAACGTGGAGATTCCGGAGCCGGCCACGCTGTTTGACGATCTGGCCACGCGAGGCACCGCCGCGAAAACTTCGGACATGAGCATCGAGAAGACACTGACTGATTTTGATTTGAAATTCGATCCTCCCGGGAATCTCACTGAGGAGCAACTGGCTCTATGGAACGAAGCCTACGAACCGAAGAATGAAGACTTTTTGGCGATGAACCTGGAGGGCAAGGATCTCGTTCGCTGGAAATACCAACGCTACATCAAGGATTACCTGCGTTGCGTGGCCTCACTCGATGACAACGTGGGACGACTGCTGGACTATCTGGACGACTCTGGGCTCGCCGAAAACACCATCGTCATCTATTCCTCAGATCAGGGGTTTTACCTGGGCGAGCACGGCTGGTTCGACAAGCGATGGATGTACGAGGAGTCGTTGCGCATGCCGCTCATTGTCCGCTGGCCGGGGGTGGTGGAGCCCGGGAGCGAGTCGGATCTCATGGTCTCGAATCTCGATTTTGGCGAAACGTTCCTGGACGTCGCGGGACTCGAAATTCCCGACGATATGCAAGGCCGGAGTCTCGTACTGTTGCTCAAAGGTGAAACGCCTGACGATTGGCGCGACGCCTTTTACTACCACTACTACGAATTCCCGGGATCCCACGACGTCCGCAAGCATTATGGCGTACGCGATCCACGATACAAACTCATTCACTTCTACACGCTGAACGAGTGGGAACTGTACGATCTCGAATCCGACCCCCGGGAATTGAACAATGTGTATGGTGATGCGAAATACACCCACATCGTTGATCAATTGAAACAGGAAATCCTGCAGCAACGTGAGCGACTGGGGGTGCCGGATGACGCAGTTTCTTCGCCAACTCAATAAAATCCTTACGATGGTCCCAAATCCCATCACTCAAAGGGGTTCAGATTCGTGTCCACTGGAAACCTGCACGTCGTCGCCCACTTTTCCGCCAAGAGCGAAGCAATCGAAAAGGTCAAGGATCTCTTGAGCGGATTGCTTGTTCCCACCAATCAGGAAGAAGGCTGCCTGAGGTACGAACTCTTGCAGAGCAAGGATTCACCCACGGACTTCACGTTCGTGGAGGAATGGACTTCGGATGCCGCCCTTGATGCGCATCTTCAGACGGATCACATTCTGAGCGTGCTGGGCGAAATCCCCCAATACCTCGATGGCGACGTGGACATCAGGCGATATTCGTACGTTGGTTAATGAACACCCCCTGTTCGGTGCCTGGTGCCACTGAAACAGTCGCGTTTCGCGGCTTTGTCAGTGCGATGCGTTTCGGTTTGTCATTCACTTTCAACCCATTCGACCTGCTTCCAATCACACTGATTAACCCACTTAAGGTGGGCGAATCAGTGGCACCGAAGACGTCTCTACGAAATCGTGTAGGTCTCGATGGCCGGCTTGAACGCTCTGGCAAACCACAGGGGCCGACGAAGATTGTCAACCCCATGCTCAGGGGCCGGCTTCGTCATGGACATCCATTCGCGATACGCTTCCATCGACTTGTTGGTGTCGACAAAGACGTCGGCGTATTGATCCTCGGCATGAGCGGGCGTAATCGTGACCTTCTGATGCCAGCATTGCATGCCCGAGACGGGATCGGGCTGCACGCAGAACGTGAGATTCTGGTGAACCCCCCCATCCGTCCACCAAATTCGTTTCGTGTCAGGATCGGAACTCTTGTAGGGTCCGATGCCCTCGACCCGCCTGAAACGAAATTGCCCTTCGCCGATCTCCTCGCGAATCACTTTTGAACTCGCCCATTTGTCTACACCATGATCATCAAACAGACGCCAACGCCCCAGGTGATGAGAACACGCCACCACCCCCGGGCGGATGCCTTCGGTCACCCAGACTTTGTTCACAAAATGGCCGATGCGCGTGGTAAGACGAATCAGCCCCCCCAGTTCGACGCCGATGCGCTTGGCGTCCTCGGGATGCATCCAGACGGGATTCGAGTTTGAAAGTTCATAGAGCCATTTGGCATTGGCGGAACGGGTGTGGATGAGCGTGGGCAATCGGAACGTCGGCACGAGTGCGTACTCGCCCTTGTCGATATCCAGGTGATCGCGATGGATCTGGCTCTTGATCGCGCCGGGCAACGTCTGCTCGGGCCAGCCCCACTGTTTCATGGTCTCGCTGAAGATCTCGAGTTTCTTGGAAGGCGTGCCGAATCCGATGCATGCTTTGTCACCCGATCGCATACCGATCGGTTTACCATCTTTGACGATCGTGCCGTCTTCTTTGGTCTCCGATCCTGCGAGATCTTCATCGGACAAGGGCTTTTCGTGCCCATCGTACGATTCGGCCTCGACGAGGAACGCCCCGAACTCTCGCATGTATTGCAGGGGTGAAAGGCCATGCTTCTCGGCTTCCTCAGGCAAGCCAGGAACGGAATTCTCGAAGATCCACTGGTAATACTCATCAATGGTAATTTTTTCCTGAGGTCGATAGGGCGATTCGAAATACTGCCTGATGCCCAGTTCCCCATCGGGATCGATGCGCCAGGAAAGCTCGATCCAGAATTCATCTTCTTCCCAGACTTCCCCCGGGTTCGCTTCGTAGGTGAATTCCACTTTCTCGCCCAGCTTCTCCTTGGCCACCCTCAGGACGGGTTGGCGGAAGCTGATCCATTTCGCCGCGTGTGTTTCCTGGCTGAGCAGGTCATGTCGTTCGGCGGCATTGCCCATGGGCAGAACGTAATCGGCGTACTGCGCCGTTTCGCTCCACACGGGGGTCAGGGCCGCATGCAGTTCGATCAGCGATTCATCACGCAACACTTTTTCCCACATCATCCCGTCGGGGTTCGTCCAGACCGGGTTGTAGACGCGGGTGAAATACGCGCTGATCTTGCCCCGACCCTCCATCAGGAAGTGAGGCAGCAAGATCGACATCTCGTGATAGCACAAGGGATATTCACGCGGATACAGAAGTTCGTTCCACACCTTTTGCGGTGGTGGTTTGAGAAATGGCTTGGCCACAAACTTGTTGTGGCTGTTCATGTGCGTGCCGCCCTTGGTGTTGACCGCCCCCACCAGCACCACCAGAAACTCAAGACACCGCGCGACCTGCCAGCCCCCCAGATTCCCCGCAGCGGTATTTCGCCAGACGTGGGAAGAGAATGCGGTTCCCGCCTTACCGATCTCCCGGGCGATCTCGCGCAATTGATCGGCATCAACCCCACATTCCTCCGCCGCGGCTTCAGGCGTTGAATCAGCGTAATGCTTTTTCAATTCATCAATGAACCGATCAAACGTCACCTCATCCTTGACGCCTTTGTGGGCGAGAAACTCGCGCCAGTTCACCCACGTCTCCATGAACTCCCGGTTGAAGAGATTCTCCTCCAGGATTACGTGGGCCAACGCCAGCAGGAGCGTCGCTTCCGTCCCGGGCCAGGGGGCGAGCCAGTAATCCGACATGGATGCGGTGTTGGAGAGACGAATGTCGATCGTGCAGATCTTGGTGCCCTTGGTTTTTGCCTCGATGATGCGTTGGGCGTGGGGGTTGAAGTAATGCCCCGTTTCGAGATGGGCCGAAAGCATCAAGATGAATTTGGCGTTCGCGTGATCTGGCGAGGGACGATCGGCCCCCGTCCACAACGTGTAACCGACTCGCGCCGACGATGAACAAACGTTGGTGTGCGAGTTGTGGCCATCCACCCCCCACGATTGAAGCACGCGGTCCAGATACCCGTCCGCCCCGGGGCGGCCCACGTGGTACATGACCTCGTCTTTTCGATCCTCGATCAACGCCTGCCTGATTTTCGCGGCAAACACGTCAAGCACTTCGTCCCAGGTGGTGCGTTCGAACTTCCCTGACCCTCGTGGCCCGCTTCGTTTCATGGGATAGAGAATGCGTCCCGGGTCGTTGATCTGATTGATCGTGGCGGGCCCCTTCGCGCAGTTTCGACCTCGTGATCCCGCGTGGTAGGGATTGCCTTCCAGCTTGCGGATCTTCATCGTCTTGGTATCGACGTACGCAACCAGACCGCATCCCGCCTCGCAGTTGAAGCACGTGGTGGGAATGAGCATCGAATGTCGTTCGACCTTCCTGGGCCACGCCGATGGATCGTAGTCCACCCAATCATCCCATTGATCCTTAGGCGGAAAGGTGTCCAGGGAAACGGTCGTCATGTCTTTCGAATCAGGCTTGCTCATAGGGCTTT
>JAPULD010000283.1 GCA_027295365.1 Planctomycetota bacterium | reverse complement strand
TCTCAAGACCCTGGTCTTGCGCGTGCGAAGACAGAATCAAACGGCTCTCAAGATCGCCACGTTTCTGGAGACGCATCCTCGCATCGAGAAGGTCAACTACCCGGGGCTCGAAAGCCATCCGGGTCACACCATCGCCCGCGAACATTTCGATGGCTATGGCGGCATGCTCAGCTTCGAGATTGTGGGGGGCGAAGACTCAGCTCGGAAGTTCATCGAGAAGTTGAACATCCCGATCAATGCCGTCAGCTTGGGGGGCGTGGAATCACTGGTGATCCAGCCGGCCTTGACGGCCTACGTGACCACACCTCCTCAGGAGCGGATCGCCCTGGGAATCTCCGATGGCCTGATCCGATTCTCCGTCGGAATCGAGGATCCGGAAGAACTGCTCGAAGACGTGAACCAGGCCCTGGAATCCTGAGTATCATCGGCCCACCGTGCAAACGAAATGGCGCATCCTCTGGCTCCTCTCGTTGGCGGAACTGCTGGCGATGACGCTGTGGTTCTCCGCCTCGGCGGTCGTGCCTCAGTTGGTCGCGGAATTTCATCTCACCGAAAGCCAGCAGTCCTGGCTCACCATGAGCGTGCAGATCGGGTTCGTGCTCGGGGCGCTGTTCATCGCCATCCTCAATCTCGCCGACCGCTTTGAACCAAGATATCTCATCGCGGTCTGCACGCTGCTGGGGGCCATCTTCAACGCCTGCATCGCGGCCTTCGATCTGCCGTTTTCGATGGTCCTCCTGATGCGCTTTCTCACCGGGGCGTCCATGGCGGGGGTCTATCCCCCCGGCATGAAGGTGCTCGCCTCGTGGTTCACCAAATCCCGGGGGCTCGCCATCGGCATCCTCGTCAGCGCCTTGACCATCGGCAATGCCGGCCCTCACCTGCTGAATGCGATTCCCTTCTCGGGAGGGGAGGCCGGGCTGCCTCCTTGGCGGATCGTGTTGTGGGTCGTGTCGGGACTGGCCCTGCTCGGGGCGATCATCGCGGCGGTGTTCATCAGGTCGGGCCCCAACCTGCCTTCCACGCGGAAATTCGACTGGCGCTATGCCGGCAAGGTCTTTACCGATCCGGCCCTTCGCTACGCCAACTTCGGATACCTGGGCCACATGTGGGAACTCTACGCGATGTGGACGTGGGTTCCGATGTTGTTGATGGCGAGTTACCAAACCGGAGAACTGAATGAATCCTGGGCGCGGCTGGCCGGATTTTTCGCCATCGCCATGGGTGGGGCGGGCAGCATCCTGGCCGGGGCTTTGGCGGATCGAAAGGGACGAACCCTGATCGCGTCCGCCAGCCTGGTGATCTCGGGAGTCTGTTGTCTCGGGGCGGGCTTTTTGTTTGCGCATCCTTTGCTGTTGACTTGTCTTTGCCTGATCTGGGGATTCGCGGTGGTCGCCGACAGTGCGCAATTCTCCACGGCGATCAGCGAGTTGTGCGATCCGCAGTACGTCGGCACGGCGTTGACGATGCAGACTTGTACCGGGTTCCTCCTGACCACAATAAGCATCTGGTTGTTGCCGATCATTCAAGAGCAGATGAGCCGTGGTCCGGCATTCGCCCTGCTGGCCGCCGGGCCGGTGTTCGGGATCTGGAGCATGTGGATGCTGCGTGGGTGTCCCGAATCGATCAAGATGGCCTCGGGTCGCAAGTAAACTGGTCAACCGGATCATCTTCCCCGGGTAGAATGTGAATGATGCGGGTTTGTGCGATGGTGAAATGCCCTTCAAACACAGGAGCGACGCCATGGATAGTTATATCGATTCGATGATTACCACGTACGATCGGGGCGGGCTGAGCCGCCGGCAACTTGTCGCAGCACTGACGGGACTGGCGGCCTTCGCCAGCCTTGGGACCAAGGCGAAGGCCCAGGATGATTCTGAAAGTATGTTCCAGGCCACGGAGTTGAACCACATCGCGCTGTCGGTGACGGATATCCCCCGGTCACGCGATTTCTACGTCAAGCATCTTGGCCTGAAAGTTACGCGCGATGGCACCAATAACTGTTTCCTGAATTGCGGCCCCCACTTTCTCGCCCTGTTCAAGGCCCGCCAGGCGGGGTTGAATCATTACTGTTACACGATCAAGGATTACACCGCCGACAGCGCAGTGCAGACGCTCAAGGCCGCTGGCTTCGAGCCACGCCGGGCGGAGAACCGCGTCTACTTCGATGACCCCGACGGTCTGGAAGTGCAGGTCTCGGCCCCGAACCGGTGATGATGAGCGACTTGTGTTTCCTGATGTGGATCAGCTCGGTGCCCCCAGCAGGCGAATCAGTTCATCGATTTCCGATTCCACGGTATCCGGATCGTCCACGGTTTCCGAAACGACTTCCTGCAGGATGCCATAGAACTTTCGCTTGGCGCTGTGAAGCAGGTTCGAGATGTGAGATGTATCCTGGGCCGACGTCATCACGACAAGCTCATCAAGGCTGGCGGGTTCTCGTCCGTACAGCAAGGGCTGTATGGATCTCGCTTCAAAGACCTGCCAATGATGCTCCATCCCATTGGCCAGACATGAATCCCGCATTCGTTCCAGGGCTTGCCCGAACACGGTGGCCGCCCACTGCTTCAAGAAAGCCTGATCGGGGCCATCCCGCTCATCGGGTTCGATCGTTCGAAAGGCATCAGGATCGTCGGGTAAAGAAATAAACGTTCGCTGGCCATCCCGTCCATGCTGATGCCGATGCACATCCACAAGGTAATGCTTGAGCGACTTGAGCAAGAAGGAACGGAACCGACCCCGGGCGGGGTTCACTTTCAAGAGTAATTCACGCCCGATCAGAACCTCGGCCAGAAAAGCCTGGGTGAACTCCTCGGCCTGCTCGCGATCGCGTCCATCCCGTCGAAGATAGGCGTATACCGGTCCCCAATAGTGCTTGAGAAGTTTCGAGAGCGATTCCTGATTGTCCCGGGCATCCAGCACCATCGTCCAACACGTTGTCTGAAAGCGACTTGCTGTGTGTGATGCATGCATCCGCTTCCCCTTCACAATAAAAAAGACCGCGCCAGATGCACGATTGGGTTCCGTTCTTACTATAGAGGAATTCTCAAGGAGGCCAAAGCAATTTCTCTTTCGCCCCATCAGGCCAGGAAGCTCGTGAAAGGCTTATTTAGCGATCCGGACATCAAGTCCGCTCGTCAAGAACAAGCACACACCGCCATACCGGCGAGGATTGCCCACTTTGAAATCACTCTCATCATCGCTTCGGGCGGCATGGGTCGTGTCTATGAGGCGAAACAGGAACAACCCCGCCGAACCGTTGCGATCAAGGTTCTCAAACGTGGCCTGTCCTCGAAGTCGGCTTTGAAACGGTTCGAGCTTGAAGCCGAACTGCTGGGGGCCTTGCAGCATCCCGGCATCGCCCACATCTACGAAGCCGGCACCTGGGATGACGGCACGGGTGGCGTTCCCTACTTCGTCATGGAGTTCATCCGGGACGCGAAGACGATCATCGAGTACGCCCAGGACCACGATCTCTCGATCAAAAAACGATTGGAGCTGTTCATCCACGTCTGCGAGGCTGTGCACCATGGTCATCAAAAGGGAATCATCCATCGTGATCTGAAACCGGGGAACATCCTCGTGAATGGCACGGGCCAGGTGAAAGTGATCGATTTCGGCGTGGCGCGTTCCACGGACTCGGACTTGGCGGTGACGACCATGCACACGGAAGTGGGCCAGCTCATCGGCACGCTGCAATACATGAGCCCAGAGCAATGCGAAGGCAAAGCCATCGACATCGACATCCGAAGCGATGTGTACTCGCTGGGGGTGGTGCTGTACGAGTTGTTGTGCGGGCAGTTGCCGTACGACGTATCGGATACGACGCTGGTGGGGGCGATGAGGATGATACAGGAGACTATTCCAGTCCGACCTGGCATGATTGCCGAATTGATACGAAGTGACCTCGAGACGATTGCATTGAAAGCCCTGGAGAAAGATCTTCTATTACGCTATCAGGCCGTTGCCGATCTTCGACGTGATATTCAGCATTTTCTCGATCGAGAACCGATCGAAGCGCGACCTCCATCACTTTGGATACGAATTCTCCGAAGCGCAGGTCGGCATCCAATCATGACAATGATCGCAACAAGCGTTGGCATCGTATCAGCAGTCTTATTGTCCACGTATTTCATTTTTAGTGTATTGAGCAAGATACCTTCGCACTATGTCGTTTCAGAAAACAAACAATTTGTGACCTGCTTCAATCGAAGCAGAATTCCGAATCGACTGTGGGATACAAAAGTTGCAAATGGCATACGTAAATTCATTAATCTGAATTCGGAAGATACTTTTGATAATCAAGCTCTCATTCTGACCAGCTTCCATACTTCTGCACAGCTCGCTGAGCGCGGTTCCATTTGTGGATATCACTACGCGAATCCAAGTCATATGGTGTTTCAGCTCCAACTTTCCGATACAGACATCCCCAAACACATTCAATCGAAGGGATTCGGAGCAGATTCATTTGAAGTTCGTCGCATGCATGTTCTCGATATATTTCCCAAACATCAAGGGCAAGAAATCCTCGTTGATTATGCTCACCCCAATCGCGAAAGTCTCCTTCGCATTCACGGCTCCGACGGGACATTGCTCTGGGAATCCTGGTATGACGGTTCGGCTTCTGCATTTGTCTTTGATCCAGTTACAAATCGACTGATGATCGGAGTTGCGGTCAATGAAGATCAATGGGAGGAACGCGGATTTCCAGAGCTTTCACAATGGCCATATACAAATGTGCTGTTGGCCATTGACCTCCAATTTGCCCCAAAGAGTGAAAAAGAGAACTGGCCATTCAAGAATGGTCGAGTCGTCTGGCGGTATTTTTTATCCCCACCACTTGTCAACGCCAGCTTGCGCTTCGAGATGCTCACTGATTCGCTAGACTCAGTCCCTGGAGTCTCCGCTTATTGGGCGCAACTGCTTGACCGAGAGTCTCACAGTGTTGGAGTCATTATCTGCTTTGATGCTTCCGGAAGGCGATTGCCACAATACGATATTCCAAGCGACCGGTATCGAAACGATGTTCGATTTCCACCGGCCCATAAAATTATGTTTTCAAACACGCTTCCTCCAGTTCATTCTTCCCCACCTGTGCCAGATGATCGCTAGCCTTCCGTAGTACCTCCGATCTGAAACACTTTGTTCATTCAGAAGGAGGATTTCCAATGTTCATAAAATTAGCAGGAACGGCAATGGCCGTCATCATGGCTTCATCTTTCGCCCAAGCCGACCAATGGACATCGGGGGCATCCCTCAATCAGGCACGAGGCAGCTTTGGGGCTGCGGTCGATTGGGATGGCCGTATTTACGCAATAGGCGGACGCATCGCCACGTGCGTTGGCACCATCACCGACACAGTTGAGGTTTTCGACTCGGGAGTCTGGAGTTATGGACCATCAATCAGCAGTCCGCGAGACGGCATCGCCAGCACTGGTGTCAATGGATTTATTTACGCCATCGGCGGGAGCAACCAAATCGAACCCTTGACCATCGTAGAGCGACTTGACACGACGGTTTCTGGCTCCTCCTGGATTACAATCGCCCAACTCAATATCCCTCGAACCTTACCCTGCATCGCCGTGGACGATTGCGGCCGAATCTACGCAATTGGTGGTCAAACGTGGGATCCATCCGATACGAACAACACGATTGAAGCCATGACTTCCGTTGAACGATACGACCCAGCACGTCCAGAGCTGGGATGGACGCTTCTGCCCTGGCAACTGAACACAGGTCGATTGTTGGCGGGATGCGTTGCGGCTGAAGATGGACGAATCTTCGTGTTTGGTGGTCAGGGCTTCACAGGTATTGGTGGCTCGGGTGTCCACCTCGACTCATACGAAGTCTTCGATCCATCCAACTCTGCTGCGGGATGGACACAATTTGCCCAACCGATCATCGGTCCAAATTCAAATCAGGATGAAGCGACGCTCGGCGCGGATGGGCTCGTCTACATCGCCGGGGGTTGGCTTCCTGGCTTCAGCAATCGAGCCGTTCGATACGATCCGGCCACGGATACATGGGAGATGTGGGATTCGATACAAACCTTTCGATCCGAACATCGTTTGATAACTACAAAGAATGGCGAAGTCATGGTCATCGGAGGAACCGATGTCGCCTGTACTGCATATACGCTGACATCAACCGAAATCCTGGACACCAATCGATGTGATCTGGACATTGATAAAAATGGTTTGATTGATGTCGAAGACCTTCTTGCCCTCCTCGGCGCGTGGGGAGCCTGTCCCTAACGAGTTGAACCTTTCGTGATCGAGTAAACACATATATACCCCGCCAGCATGTGGCGGGGTGTTTACACTTTCCGACAATTCCAACTGCCCTATTCCCCACTTTCCTCTTTCTGGTCCTTCACCCGCAACGCCTCCATCTTCTCCATCAACCTCCGCCCCCGCAATGAATAGAGATAATGCTTCTCCCCTTCGCTGATCGTGAGCGTGACGTCACAGCCATACGTTTGTAGCGTCTCGTACGTTCGCTGCATCTCCCGGCGCCAATTGTTGTCCAGGGCACCGACGTACATCCTCACCTTCATGTCCTTCAGCGCGACGAGCTGGTTGAAATCCACGCCATTTGGATAGCCGGGCAGCAGCGTCAGGCTGTGGAACCGCTGCGGATTCCTGATCGCGGCGTGGACGGCGCTCGGGCCACCCCCACTGCTGCCGGCAATGTGGAACTTGCCGCCCTCGATGTTGTACATCGCCTGCAGCTCGTCGAGCATCTCGACCAGGTAGCGATCCCCGATCGGGTCCGTCCAGGTGGGTGGCCTGACCAGCACCGCGACGATCCAACCCGCGCGGGCCGCCTGATGCCCCCACCACCAGTTCAAGGCTCCTTTTGTGGGGCCCACGGTTCCATCGCCGGGCGGCATGCCGATCAGCGCGGGATACGTCATGTTCGGATCAAAATCATCGGGAAGCACCAGGGCATAGAGGATCGATCCCTCATCCGCCATGATCCTGGACTTGATCTCGAAAGGCCCCGGTAATTCGTTCCACCGAGGATCCGAATGCAGCGGCTCGAATTCGGGATCTTCAAGCATGCCAGTGTAATTGCCATACCCGCTCAGAATCGCCTTGTCCAAGGCGTCGAAGGCCTCATCGGCCTTGCCAAGCTGCGCGTAGGCGTTGGCGATGCCATACCAGGCGATGAACGCCACGTGCCCCGCGTCGGTGGTTTGCAGGGCCGCCTCGATCGAGGCTTCGTACTCCCCCTTCTTGTAGAACGCGAAGCTCTTGCCATACAGGACGGACGGGTTGCCCGGCTCGATCTTGAGCAGAGCAACGCTTTGAGCGATCGCCTCGTCCCAGGCCTGGCGATCGAGGAGGCCCTGCAAGTCCATCAGTTCCTTCACCGAGACCTCAGTCGATTGCGCCGACGCCTGGCCCGAAGTCAGGCAACACACCATGAGGGTCAAAGTCAAGTGGACGAAAATTCGCGATCGCATCGGTCACTCCAAAATCATGGCACAAAGGATTTTCAAGCTAGCGTACCTGAAAGACCACGCCAGTCATTCGTGCATTTCACCCAATCTAGGATTTTGTCTCAGATCAAGGTTTGTCCCGGCAACAAGGGCGGCACCGGGCAGGCCAGCGCTTCGCCGATCGCCCTGAAAAGCTCCGCCTCCTGCACCGTCACTTCATGATCCGCGGCGATGCACGCGGCACACGCCTCCATGACCTTCTGCTTCATCGCAGGCTTGACACGATCAAGTTCCTCAACCGCCTGATCAAGCTGGTCGAATCGCAGTTCATTCGGGGCGAGCAGATTCAGATTGGTCTCTGGAATATGTGATGCGCCCTGCTCGAAGGCCTCCTTCGAGGCGGCACAGTCGCGATGCCCCACATACGCCAACGTCGAGAGCAATTGCGAGATGGGATCACCAAGTCGTTGCAGACCATAATGCTTCACCCTTCGAGGTCTTGCCTTGACGAAATGCGCATCGAGATGGTGCAGGAGCAGGCGCTGCAGGCACCACTCAAACAGTTCCATGCGATCGTCGGCCTTGATCAGCTCGACGATGTTGACCCGAAATGCCTTGTATTGCTCGAAGGACATTTCCCGCAGAGCCGCCATCGACGAATCGATGAGCGGCAGGCGGAATTCAGGATTGAGTGACTGGGTAGATCCGAGCAGTTTCAACGTCAACTGCGTGACGCCCCCCTGTTCGTTTTTTTCGAGATGCTGGATTTGCTTGCGTTTTGGTTCGGTTTCGCGATTGATCAGCAAGGCGTAGATCAGGGCCCGGGCCCCGTAGACCTCTCGAGAGACTTGCAGGAGATTCCTCGGAACACGCTGCAACAAATCGCGGGCATAATCCAGATGCGCCGTCGTTGGTTGTCCGATGCTCGCCACCGAAGTTGATTTCGGGGGCACCGCGTGGCTGGCCATTCCAGCTTCGGACTCCTGGGCAAAACCGGAAACCGCGGCATGCTGCCCTCCTGATGTCGGCGATTGCGATACGGATTCGCTTTTTACAAACTTTCCATCCCATCCCGGCATGATGCGTTTGATCCGCTGCGACAAAGGCGGGTGTGTGGCGAAAAGTGAGTTGAAACCGCTGGTGATGGCCTGACCGAAGAACATGTGGCTCGCCTGGGGGGCGTTGGGGCTTTCGATAGACGCCCCGGTCGAGAAGCCGCCGATCTTCTTGAGCGCGCCGCCGATGCCCTCGGGATTGCGCGTGAACTGCACGGCAGACGCGTCGGCCAGGAACTCCCGTTGCCGGCTGACCGCGGACTTGATCCAGTTGCCGAAGAACGTCCCGATCGAACCAACCGCGACCAGACCCGCCCCCATCGCCAGCAGGGGCAAGGGATTGCTTCGACCACGACTCGAGGAGCGTATGGCGGCGCCATAGAACGCGCTGCGGAGTATGAAGTAGCCGATGAGTCCGATGACGAGGATACCATGCAGGATGCCGATGAGACGGATGTTGAGCTTCATATCGCCATTGAGGATATGACTGAACTCATGGGCCATCACGCCCTGCAGTTCATCGCGACTGAGCCGCTCGGCGCAGCCTCGGGTGACCCCGATGACCGCGTCGCTGGGGGTATACCCCGCGGCGAAGGCGTTGATCCCCTGCTCCTTGTCCATGAAATAGACCGGAGGGCAAGGCACTCCCGAGGCAATGGCCATTTCCTCGATGACGTTCAGGAGTCGCTGCTGGACGGGGTCGTCCGTCTCCCGGGGAATGAGTCGCCCTCCCAGCGATTGGGCAATGCCCGATCCACCCGAACTGAGTTGGGCGATCTTGAAGAAGCTTGAACCGCCCACGACGAGGATTGTGACCCCCGCGATGACACCCAGCAAAACCGGATTCAGGAGGGAGATCGTCTCGCCCCCACCCCGGGAGCCCATGTAAAAGAGCGACCCGGCCACCACGAGATACACGCCGACGATGATGCCGATCACGGCCAGGATGAACATCACCACGAGCCGTCCCGTGTTCTTTCGGGCCACTTCCTGATGCTCAAAGAAATTCATCGCCATGGCGGTTTAGGCTTTCTGGATCAACGGGAGGGTGGCACGGACAGCAACCGAAGGGAATCGTCCGTGAAATGACGAGCGAGTGTTCAACGGCACGGACGACTTCGCTGTCCGTGGCACCAGGACGGTTCAGTTGAAGGAGACCTTCGGGGCTTCGGCGATCTGCTCCATGTCGAATTCCAGCAAGTTCGCATCACGCCCATGACCAAACATGCTCGCCACGACGATGTTGGGAAACTGCCCTTTGTAGATGTTGTATGAAGTCACCGAGTCGTTGTAGGCCTGCCTTGAGAATGACACTTTGTTTTCCGTCGATGTCAGTTCTTCGCTGAGTTGCATCATGTTCTGGTTGGCCTTGAGATCGGGATACGCCTCCATGACGGCGAACAACCGCCCCATCGCGCTCCCCAATGCACCTTCCGCTTCGCCCAGTCCTTTCATGGCCTCAGGATTTTTCGGATCGCCTGTGGCTGCCTTGAGACCGGAGACCGCTTGATTTCTCGCGGCGATGACCGCTTCCAATGTCTCTCGTTCATGCGACATGTATCCCTTGGCGGTTTCCACGAGATTGGGAATGAGATCATGACGCCGCTTGAGTTGAACTTCGATCTGCGACATGCCATTTTCATGCCGTTTATCAAGTCTGACCAAGGTGTTGAATACCTTGATCGTCCAGACAATGGCAATCAGAAATACGCCGCCGATGACGAGCAATGCTATGAGAAGAGGTGACACGCGATGGCTCCCGTTTTGTTCAAATGACCGGCTCCTTGCCGGGGTTGGATGATATCACATCCCGTACCACTCGCGACAAATCATCGCCAAGAGGATGGCACACTCATACCATAGAATTCACTCGACTCGTTGACCTGTCGCGGTTCTCCCGCTTCGGGACACGACCCCCAGCCCCCCGGCCCCCCCGGAAACCCGGAAACCCGACGCCTGAAAGGAGACTCATGAAACTCAACACCCTCGCCCTGGGCATCACGCTCGGCCTGCTTTGGGGACTCGGCCTGTTCATCATGACGTGGTGGGTTATTCTGCTGGACGGTTCGAGCAGCGATCCCACGATCCTCAGCCCCTTCTATCGAGGGTACACGTTTTCACCAATGGGCAGCCTCATCGGCCTGTTCTGGGCGATCCCCGATGGCTTCCTCGGAGGCGTACTCATTGGCTGGACCTACAACCAGGTGGCGAAGCGACTCCCGAAGCCGAATTCCTCCGAACCGTCCGGTTCAAGTGCATCGTCCTGAATTGAATGACTCACTCATGACTGCAACTTCATCCGACGATTCGATGGCTCCACGAATTTCCGCCGCGGCGGCTGCGGCCGTTCGTGATTGGGAAGGGTACTTCGACGCCGTGGCTGACGCCGGACCACGCAAGACGCTGCTTAATGCCTTGCGCCGTTTTGAAACAGAGGGTGCCTTACGCGATGGTCAACCACCACTGGCCATCGACCTGGGGTGCGGCACGGGGCGCGACACGATCGAATTGTTGAATCGAGGCTGGCGGGTCATCGCCCAGGATGGCGAATCCGACGCCTTGAAGAGAATGCTCGCCCGCGAGGAATTCGCAGATCATCCGTTTGCCGCTCATCTGGAAACCCGTTGCGTGGCCTTTAATGCCCTGAAGCTTCCTCGATGTGATCTAGTCAATGCAAGTTACGCACTGCCTTTCGCGCCGCCCGAAGTGTTTGACCAACTCTGGCGAACGATCACTGATTCGATCCGGCCCGGAGGACGTTTCGCCGGACAGCTCTTTGGCGATGAAGATGATTGGGCTTCGATCCCCGATCGCACGCATCATTCGCGAGCCCAACTGGATCAATTGTTCACAGAGTTCGAAATGGAGTCGCTGGACATCGACCTCTACGGTCCCCACGCCGAGACGAAGTATCCCAAACGCTGGCACATCTTCCATATCGTGGCCCGAAAGCGGTCCTGACTCGGATCGCAAGACACGAGCTTCCGTTAGAATCGCCCCATGTCCACCCGCGAACTGACAGATGACTCTCCCCTCCTTTGCCACCGTTGCGGCAAGATCCTCGCCCCGGGTTCGACCAGCGACGGCGCGTTCTTCGTCGTGCGGATCGAGGCGTTCGCCGACCCCACGCCCCCGGCAATCACCGGCATCGAATCACTGGCCGACATCGAGCGGGAGATCGACCAACTCATGGACGATCTCGATGAGAAATCGGAACGAGAACTGATGGATGATGTGTATCGAAGACTGACGATCACGCTGTGTCGTCCTTGCTATCACCCCTGGATCGACAACCCGGCCGAGTAAAGAGGCCATCCGCGTCGAACAAGACCTAGTATTCCTCCGATGAGCCTTCCCCCGACTTCATCCCCCGATTCAATCCCGCCGGAAATCGCCATGGCCCGGAAGCATTGGCCCGCGCTCGCGGCCTATGCCTGGAATCAATCGCTGACCATCGGGCGAGGGGCGGTCCTCATGCATCGACATGATCTGGTGAATGCCGAGGCCTCGACCGAGACCTTGTCCATGTCCTATGTCCCATTGGAGTACGTTCCGAAGGGTGACGATTATCGAGCCTTGATGAATCAATACGACCCGAAGGTCGAACTCCTTCTGATCTTGATTGACGAAGGGCGTGATGATCAACTCTTGCGATTGCAAAGCCAGGGTGATTCACATCCGACGCCCGAGTCTTGCTGGTCGAGGTCGCCTTTGTCCAAGCCGGTCGAGTGAGGATCTTCTTCGGTGCCACGTATCTACGTCAGCAATGAGTCCTATCCAGAACTTCGGGAATTTGAACCCCCTTGGACACAAAATCGAACGTGGCGACGGGCTCTTCTCTCAGCGTTTGGAGATCGTCGATTCTGGTTTTTCACCATCGCACAAGTTTTGCATCTCGTCGGTTGGATCGCTCTCTATTATTTCTTGTCCGTAACGATGTCGCTTCATGGCATGGTCGTGGAACTGATCTTCGGCCCCCTGTGTCTCATGGCGATTCTATTTCAGATGTTCTTGATGGTGACCTGGGGAGGCGACATGATGCGATCTCACATGCGGCGCGTCTCTCCGATCGCGCGGGAAGCGTGCCCCGGGTGTGGGCATCGCCTGACCGATCAACTGGCCAGCGAGATCGACCCCGTCCGTTGTCAGGAATGTGGCGACTCCATCTCCCGAGCCGTCTTCGAACCGCCCTACCCGATTCCCCGGCGATACCGGGCGTGGCGCTGGCCGAATTTCGATCACTCGTCCACCCGATCATCGACGACCGAGAAATGAATCATGCCGCCAGACGAACACTCAAGGTGAACTTTCCTTGAATCCATTCCGGAAATAGGTCAGTAAAACATCGATCGAATATTCCGTTCGCCAGTTGGAGCGAGACTGTGTTCGCACTTGGGCCATCAAGGCATCGTGCGTGGCCGTCAACCCAAGCGAACCGGCATAGGTTCCCATAGAACGTGAAGGTTCGTCAAACTGAATCTCTCGTAACTCCAAGGATGACTCGAAATCCGTTCTCCACTGCTGGGTCGGCATGGCCTGCCAATCGATGTGGAACCATTCGTCATCCGTCGTATCACTGTGGTACGTGTTCGAGGAGAAGGAAACTTCTGCCGGATTCGTGGTATAGGTATTGGTGAGTCCGCGCGAATCAGGAATGGCGGGATCCTGGATCACGTTGTTCCGGACGACGACGTTCAGGCAGTTATTGTTGAAGTAAACGGGCGATCGCCAGTTATGAATGATGTTGTTCTCGATGGTGGTGTTCCTGACGCCGATGCCTTCCGGTCCGCCACTCACGGATTTGCCAATCGAGAAAAAGCCTCCAGTGGCGGAGATCTTGTTGGCCACAATGTTGTCGGCGACGAGTGCGGATTTCAGGTTCTTGAGATCGATGCCGAACCCACGTGGATACCCGGGGCCGATGTCCACCCCTTCCAGCACGATGTTTCCGGTGACGGTCGCCGTCACGCCTCCGGAATTGGGTGAATCCCCGCCTCCCGCCAGAATGCCAATGGGATTGCGGACGACGAGATTGTCAGTAATGACGCCACCGGGACGAAGCTGCAAACCGTGACTCGACGCCTCGGTGAGGATGCTGCGTCGAACGACGACGTCCGAGCAGGTGTTGCTGATGTAGATGTTGTGACTGAAAATGTTGGCCGGTGCGCTGGGATGCTCCTCGCTCCATCCGTTGTGATCGAAAATGCATTCTTCGATGAGCAAGCCGTGCACACCGCTCGCGAACATGCCCTGGGACTTGCCCCAGGGAACGCCGACCCGGAACGCGTCCAGGACGAGCGTCCGGCGAATCACGACGTTGCGCAGTCCGACGCCACCGGCCTGGAGGACGATGTTGTCGGTGTAATTCTTGAAGACGCAGTCTTCGTAGAGGTGATTCGATCCCGTTTCGAGTACGAGCAGCCCGACAATGTGGTTGCTGATCCCGTCGTAGGTATGAGCCTCGAAATGAATGCCCGAGATCACGAAGTTGTTCACGTGATCACCCGAGAAAATTCCGATTCCGGTCTCGTTGCCGGTCAGAAGTCGGGGTCGTGCGGAATTGCTGCCGTACCCGGTGATGATCATGGGCTCGGAAGCGGAACGGCCTGATTTATCCCAACTTCCGATCCGATCGTAAAAGACAGTGCCGCGTTTCAGCAGCAACCAATCGGGCATGCCATCCCGCATCAGGTCCTTGCCGGCCTCGATCGTCCGCAGGGGCGTCCCGGGCGTCAGCCCGTCGTTGGCGTC
>JAPULD010000282.1 GCA_027295365.1 Planctomycetota bacterium | reverse complement strand
TGCAATGAACATCGATTGACGATGCGACAGCGATGTGAACTGTTCATTCAGGTCTGCCGGGCTGTGCAGCACGCTCACCAGAAGGGAATCATCCATCGGGACCTCAAGCCTTCCAACGTGCTGGTGATGAAACTGGACGGCCGGGCGATGCCCAAGGTGATCGATTTCGGGATCGCCAAGGCGATTGACCATCGATTGACGGAACAAACGATCCTGACCCAGGATCGGCAATTCGTGGGGACGCCGCAATACATGAGCCCGGAACAAGCGGCCTTGGAACGAATGGATATCGACACCCGCAGCGACATCTATGCCCTGGGCGTGTTGCTGTACGAACTGCTGACGGATGTGACGCCGCTCGGGCCCGAGACGCCCGTCCAGATTGCGTTACTGGAGATGCTTCGACGCATCCGAGAGGATGATCCCCCAAATCCTTCGGATCGATTGAGCCGTCTTGGTGAAAAGGGTACGACGATCGCGGAACGACGGGGCCTGACGCCACACTCATTGGATCGCGAAATCCGGGGCGAGGTGGACTGGGTCGTGATGAAGGCGCTGGAGAAGGATCGGACGCGTCGCTACGAGACCGCCTCGGAATTCGCCGCCGACATCGAAAGAATTCTGAACCATGAACCGGTAGTGGCCGGACCGCCTTCGCGAACGTATCGATTTCGGAAGTTCGTGCAGCGGAATCGGGCCGCCGTCATCAGCGCCGCCATCATCGCGTTTCTTCTTGTGGCCGGCGTCATCTCCTCGACGACCTTCGCCGTGGGTCAGGCGAGGGAACGCCGAGCCGCCGATCTGGCGAGAATCGAATCGGTGCGTCAGGCCGCCATTGCGCAGTCTGTCAACGCGTTTCTCAACGACGACCTGCTGTCGATGGCCTCACCCATCCGGGGCAGCCGGGACATCACCGTCCGCGAGGCCATCGATAAGGCGGCGGAAGTCATTGAAGGTCGATTTCCTGATGAGCCATTGGTCGAAGCGGAGATTCGAGGCACCGTGGGCGAGACGTATACGCGTCTCGGTGAATACGCCCTTGCTGAACCGCAACTTCTGGTGTCACTCCACTTGACTCGTCAGGAACTAGGTTTTGACGCGCCTCGATCGTTGAAGCGTGCCAAGGAACTCGCGGCCGTCATCCGTCGTCAGGGGCGTTTCGCGGAGGCCGAAGACGTGGCTCGATCGGCGCTTGAGACCGTACCACTTTCAGAGACAACGACATCCACTCGAGACTATCCCGCCTTGCTCAACGGCCTGGGAACAATACTCAGACGCCAGGACCGGTTCGAAGAAGCCGAGCAACTGTACATGGAGGCATTGAAAGTCGGTCGCGAAATTCTGGATGAAAGCGACCGTGATTTGCGCGTCTATCTCGGCAGCCTCTCCATTATCCAGCACCAGACGGGGCGACTGGCGGAGGCGGAGCAGTCGATGCGCGAGATCGTCAACCTAGCCGAGCGTCAGGCCGGAAGCGATCATCCGGATACGCTCGCGGCCATGCACAATCTGGCTATCACGCTGGCCGTGAAGGGGGATACAAGTGAATCCATTGAAATGTTCGAACACGTGGCGGCGCGACGAAAAGAAGTCCTGGGGGAGGATCATCCCAATCGACTTTCCACGCTGAACGACCTTTCCGGCATGTACCAGCAGGCTGGGCGGTTGGAGGAGGCGGAGGCGATCCTGATGGAAGTGCTCGACGTGCGCCGTCGTCTGCTGTCGGAGCGCCATCCCGAAACACTGAGCACCTTGAGCGATCTGGCATTGCTCTCTACACGGCAAGGAAAGCATGACGAGGCCTTGGTCTTGCATCTGGAAGCCCTTCGCCTGAGGCGAGAAGTCCTCGGTCGCGAAAATACCGCTGTCTTGGATTCACTTGGAAAACTGGGTGCAGCCTATTTCGCCCTTGAGCGATTCGTCAAAGCGGAAGAGACCCACCATGAAGCCGTCGAGTTGGCTCGCAAGATCATGCCAGCCGGGCATTGGCACATCGGCAGTCACTTGGTGTCATGGGGTGAAAGCTTGATCAAGCTCGATCGAAAGTCAGAGGCTGAGACGGCGCTGCGCGAAGCTCACAAAATTCTCGTCAAGGCGCTCGGGGCCGAGCACGATCTAACACGTCGGGCCGCGAAGCTTCTCGAAGATCGAAACGCTTTACCCGATTAAACTGAATGTGTTTCGCGCATTCTTTTTCGCATGAGAGACACATTGACCTGTGTCTCAATCGAAACCGCATTCCGATGGAAACACGTTGACAGCGATTTAAGCTCAAGCGAGCCGCTCCAAGGTAGTCTCGAAATGCGGTGGCGAGTTTCGATGCCTTTCGCATTGACCCGCCTGCTGGAATCACCGCGACCGCCATTGTCCCACCGAGTTGGGCGAGCATGTGGGCAGATGCCGGCGTGTTTCTGTCATTGCATCTGCAAAGGGTCCCGATCAGGACTGGCTCTGAGAGCGTGACGCTCTCGGCAGAATTCTCGGCGACTGGAAACTGTGTCTGGCCTTTTCAGGTCTTCCTCCATTCGTTGGAGCCCGACCAGGGTGTCTGGAGACTGATCAACCCTCTCGACTGACAAAGGTGAATTCAATCGTCTGCAATGGTATGCCGTGTAGACGAGTCAGCGGCGGAACAGCGCGGTCCAGTTCGTACGTCGGGACCACTCGTGTCGGCATCGAAACGCGGAGCGCATCAAGGTCAAACGGGTACGGGTCGAGCACGATGGTTCGCGCGTCGCGCCGTGTCCAGGTCATCGTGCAGCGATCATTCCAACTGCCGCGCGGAACGTCGGGGAACTCGTGCTCGTCGAGGTCGTTGAGGGCCAGGAACAGCGACATGGAGTCCATCAACTGAAGCAGTCGAAAGTGGGGGGTGAGGTGCTCTGGCTCGATGGCGCGGGCCATGACCGGGTCGTGCGACAACTGCTTTTTCAACTCGGCTTGAAGCTCAGACTGCTCTTCGAGGAATGTCCGGGTCTTCGTCTCGTCGCCCACAAGTCCTGCGGCGACTTCCGGAGCTCCGAATACGAAGTGGCGGTAGTGGTCGCCATCGCTGGGCAGAAGATCCTCGAACGCGACGGCATACAGCCAGTACGCGTGCAAGCTGATGAGCAGCGCGCCATAGGGATGTGGGCCGGCAATACGATGGATGCCGGTC
>JAPULD010000281.1 GCA_027295365.1 Planctomycetota bacterium | reverse complement strand
GTGGCTTCAAACAGGATGGGGAACAATCGAGGATCTTCAATTTGCCTGTGAATCGAGCGGAATTCATGCTTCATCGATTTTTCAAAGCTAGGATCGACCTTTTGTGGTTCCGTTTTTCATGAGTACTTCCACCCCACAACTCGATTCCAAGCCTGAGGCCATCCATCCTCTGCGGGAGGTGTGGTCGATCGCCTGGCCCACCGTGCTGACGATGACGAGTTACACCGTCATGCAGTTCGTCGACAGCCTGATGGTGGGGCAGAAGGGCCCGCTCGAAGTCGCGGCTCAGGGCAATGGAGGCATCTGGGCCTTTGTGCCCCTGGCGATCGCCATGGGTTTTCTGACCGTCATCAATACGTACGTCAGCCAGAATCTTGGGGCGAATCAACTCGAAAAGGCACCGCAATATGGATGGGCAGGGCTGTGGTTGAGCCTGGGCATCTGGGTGTTTCTCCTGCTGCCCATGGCGATCTTGTTTCCCATGATTCTCCCGTTGACCCACGATCCCGAATCCATTCAGGAATTCGATCGGCTGGTCAAGATGGAAACCGGGTATTGCCAGATCCTCCTGGTGGGGGGCATCTTTCTGCTTGCGGCGAAAGCGCTGCAGCATTTTTTCTTCGGGTTGCATCGTCCAAAGCTCATCACCGTCTCGGCTCTGGTGGGCAATTTCGTCAATGCAATCGCGAATTACATATTGATTTTTGGTGAAGCGGGGCTGCCGGCCTTGGGGTTGCCGGGCATACCGGGAACTCCAGCCATGGGCGTCTACGGTGCGGCACTGGGCACGGTGATCGGCACCATGGTCGAGTTTGCCATTCCCTTTGCCGTTTTCATCGGCCCCAAGATGCACCGGGAGATGAAGACGCGTCTTGCCTGGAGGCCTCGGCTCAAGCCCATGCGTGAGCTGTATGACATCGGCTGGCCCGCCGCGCTTCAATATGGCAACGAATTGATCTGCTGGGCGATATTCATGACCGTGCTCGTGGGCAAATTCGGTGAACACCACATGACGGCCGGGTGGATTGCCCTGCGCTACATGCACCTCAGCTTCATGCCGGCGGTGGGGTTTTCCGTGGCGGCGACGTCGCTGGTGGGTAAATACATGGGAGCGGGTCAACCCGACAAGGCCATGGCCAGGGCGCGTCTCACGTTAGCGATGGCTCTATCGTACATGACCGTATGTGGCGTGATCTTCTTCATCTTCAGGGTCCCCCTTGTTGAAGTTTTCTTTCTGATGGACGATCATATCGACCCTCAGGTCAAAATTGAAATCGTGACCATCGGGGCCAAGCTCATGATCTGTGCGGCCTTATTCCAGTCGGCTGACGCAATCGGGATCGTCTACACCGGAGCCCTCCGTGGGGCGGGCGATACCGTCTGGCCAGGTTTGGTGACCATGGTCTACTCCTGGACCTTCATCGTGGGTGGGGGTTGGGCCATGGTCTGGCTCTTTCCCCAACTCGAATCGATCGGCCCCTGGCTGGGTGCCTCGGCCTACATCATTCTGCTCAGTCTGACGCTGGGATTCCGCTTTGAATCGGGATTCTGGCGATCCATCAAGCTCCTGCCCGGGATCGAACGGGATGGTGGAGAGCCGGATCCTGTTGAATCCGCTTCCCCTGAACCACCGGAATCCCCGGTTTCCAATGGTTTATCCGATGGCTTGGTCGGCGAAAATACCAAGGAAAGCCAGACTTCGCCAAAGGGGGAATCCCCCTCCACGTAGCTCGAATTGTCCCGAGCCGTCGAGCCCTCTACACTTGACGGTTCGCATTTTTTGGATTTGATCTTTTCAGGTTTGTTCAGGGAGACTCGACGTGAGTCAAGACGTTCTCGATACGCTCATCGGTGCCGGCACTTCAACGGCGGATCCTCAGGCTGGCAAGACTCATTTCGACAAGGGCGAGGCCCTTGAACGAGAAGGCGATCGCCTCGGCGCGCTGGAAGAATATCGCAAGGCCAGCACCTTCGACTCCAAGCCCGACTACGCATTTCGTCTGGCCTACCTGCTCGACCTGCTGGGCGAGGAAGACGAGTCGATCGGCATCTTCGAGCAACTAGCTCATTCCGATCAGCCTCATATCAACACCCTCCTGAATCTCTCGGTGCTGTATGAAGACCGGGGCGAGATCGCCAAGGCCGAAAAATGCCTGAAGCAGATTCTCGATACGGAACCGAATCACGAGCGGGCGCGTCTGTACATGAAGGACGTCATCGCCTCTCGCAACATGTACTACGACGAGGAGCACGAGCGCAGCCAGCAGAAGCACAGCGCGCTGCTCGATACGCCCGTGACGGACTTCGAACTGTCAGTCCGGGCCAGGAACTGCCTCAAGAAGATGCAGATCCGCACGCTGGGCGACCTGCTGAAGATCACCGAGGCGGAACTGCTGAGCTACAAGAACTTTGGCGAGACCTCGCTCACCGAGATCAAGCAGATGCTCTCGATCAAGGGTTTGCGTCTGGGCCAGGGCCTCGATGGGCAGATCAGCAACTATCGCAAAGAGATCTATGAGGAACTGAGGGGGCAGGCGCCCGAGTCGGTGCTCAACAAACCCATCTCGGTGCTCGACCTGTCGGTCCGAGCTCGAAAGGCCTTGCAACTGCTTAACATCCAGTCGCTGGGCGATCTGGCGATGCGGACCGAAGCGGAACTCATGGGCGTGAAGAACTTTGGCCAGACCAGCCTCGAGGAAATCGGGGAAAAGTTGGGCGATTTCAGCCTGGGCCTCCGAAAGCTCGATTAACACCCGTTCCCTAAACCATGAAATGAAGTCGCGGGTGCCGGAGGCAATGACCAGCCATGAATCCGACCCCCGGAACCCCCGGAACCCCCGGAACCCCCGGTTATCCCGGATCCCGCGTAACCCATAAGAAAACGCGCCGTCAGGCGGCGCGCGTTGTCGCTTGCATCCTGTTGATGGTGTTCGTGATGGGGGGGTGTTGGGACGAGAAGACTCCGGAGCCACCTGAAACGAAAATAGACGCTTCGGACTCGGAGAAATCGAAAGATCTCGTTGGAGCTCCCATGCCAGGGGAAGAGCCCATCATGAGGGTTCGAGTGCATCGTGTTCGTGAGAAGGGACAAAGCATCACGCTTGGCGTCGAGGGGCAGACCTTGCAGGCGGTGCATCTGGCCTACGAGGGGACTGGGATGAATCTGCAGGCTCCGTTGAGGGTGACGGCAGATGTCATGGGTTGGACGTTCCGGGAACCTGATGGCCGCATCACGCATGCCCAGGGCTTCGATGAACTCGCCATTGTCGCGCAGGGGGGGGAGTCCATCCGACTTCAACCACGCGATCGAAAGTATCCCGGCACACTGCGATTGACCTGGCGCAGCGACGTTGAGCCCGGCGCATTTGATGTCGTGAATCACGTGTCTCTCGAACAATATCTGCCGGGGGTGCTGGCCAGCGAGCTGTTTGGCCATTGGCATGTCGAGGCGTATCGAGCTCAGGCCGTGGCGGCGCGGAGTTTCGCCTGCAGCGAGCATGGCTATTTCCGGGATCGGCGTCATTACGACGTCAGCGACAGCATCTCCAGTCAGGTGTATGCCGGCGAAGTCGATCGACGCAAGGCCGACGAGGCGACGAGGGCCACGAAGGGACTCGTGCTTTCGTACGAGGATCGGTTGGTGCCGGGGTACTACTCAAGTTGCTGCGGAGGGCTGGCCGCCCGGGCGATCGACGTGATCGGGCCAAACCTGATGAACAAGATCGCCCCCCTCGATGGCCGGTCCGAGCCCGACATCTGCACCGACGCCCCGGTCTACGACTGGGAAGTGGTTCGCCCCCGGAGCCAGTTTGTCGCGAGGCTCAAGGCGTATGGGGAAGCCCGGGGGTGGGGATTTCAAGATCTGGCCCAACTCGAAGACATCGCCTCAATCGAAGTCGCCGCGCGAAACGCACATGGAAGGCCCTTGAGTTTTCGACTGATACCGATCGAGGGTGAGCCGGTGGAGCTGTTGGCCGAACGATTGCTCGGGGCGGCGAACTCAACCCGGGGCGGGTTCAGCGCTCCTGATACTGCGCTGAAGTCCTCCTTCGTTGAGATAACGATCGAAGGCGACGAGGTGATCCTCAAGGGTCGTGGCTTCGGCCATGGCGTCGGCCTGTGCCAGTACGGCGCGCAGACGATGGCGATGCAAGGGCATTCACATCGTGAGATCCTGGCGTGGTATTACCCCGAAGTTCTAATCAAACGTACTTGGAAGTGAGTTAACGATTCATCGGGACGACTGATCCTCGCCCCCGAGTCGTGTCCTTGCCCCGCGGTTGGCGGCGAGCACGTTGCTGGTGGTCTCGCGGGATACGTACTGCTCGTCCTCGGTCGCTTCCGACGATGGCGTGGATTGAATTGGCTTCGCGTTCTTTTGATCGACTGACTTGGTCTCGTCGGTCTGGGCTTTGGCCTCTTCCTTTGCCTCATCGGGCTGACGTCTGAGCAGTTTGTCCAGCACCGCCCCGACACGATGGGGTTCCGGTTCGGGGGCTTCGGTGATGGGGCGATTGGGAGGCGGTGCGATCACGCCAGTCCCCTTGAGCTTCTCAATCCCGCTCGCTTCACTGTCGAGGCGATCATCAAACGACTGGCTGACGTTACGAAGCGAGGCCAGGGTGGCCGTTGCTTTCTTCGCTCGGATTCGTCCGGGTCTCACTTTTGAAACCGCGGCGACCAGACCCGCCTTTACCATGTCGACGTTCCATGCCAGGCGACGAGCCGCGATATCCAGCAGTAGCAGGCCCAGGGCCAACAACAGGATCGGCTGCCACGCCGGCAGGATCGAGATGCTGGGTTTCATGGTGCTTCGATCGAAGAGGTCGAAACTTTCCGGATTGTTGATGTTGAGCGTACGACCCCCCGTCATCTCGGCGACCTGTTCCAGCAGCGTCGTGTTCGATTGGTAATCGCGAAACTCGGGACTGGTGGAACGGTTGATGCCACCGATGACGGGGCTGAGCTGCTTTTCGCCTTGCCGCGGATTCAACGCGACGATGTAGTTGCCGGCTTGCAACGCCTCGACGGAACCTTCATATCGCCCGGGGGCCGATTGGCGCAGTCGAACGGGGACGGACTGCCCATCGGGTTGATAGACGATGCCCTGGACTTGCAGGTAATCGAAGAACCCGCCGTTCTCACCCGCCATTTCCAGTGAGATCTGCAATCGATCGTCGCGGATGCTGGTGATCAATTCCGCATCCTGACTGATCGCGGGTCGGGCAATGGTTCTGGCCAGCGCCGTCCAGAAGGCGTCCCCTTCGGGCCATCCCATCCAACGTGATGACCACTGCCCCTGGGCATCGGAGGTGAAACACGCCGCACGTCCGAGTCCGTACTGCCATCGAGCCAGCAGGGGTTCGCCATCGGGGCTGGTCATTTCCACCACGACTCTGGAATCAGGTCGAGCCGCGGTGATGACAAGCCCATCGAGAATCGGGGCGTTTCGCATGCCCAACGTCAGTGACGAGCCGGTGGGCATGATCTGGGGCTGGAAAGGCACTTCCTTGATCAGAGGCTTGTTGATCGCCTTGACTGAATCGACCAACACACGGGGAAGCGTCCGGGGATTGTGCACGCGGTAGTAATCGCCACCCCCCATTTCGGCGAGACGGGCCAGAGTTTCCTCATCGACGTCGTCGCCCACCGCGATGGTCGAGAGCTTGATGTTGTTGTCGATCATGCTCTTGGCGATGGCGTCGAAGTTGCCTTCCAACGATTGACCATCGCTGAGGCAGACGATTCGTTTCCGTGCCGCGTCGGTATTGAGCAGGATGTCGCGTGCCTTCAACAGGGCAGGAGCGAGATCGGTGCCCCCTTCGGCGACGATACTGCGCACCCGGCGCGTGATCTCTTGGGGATTGTCATTGCGCTGCAACGGCACGCGCACTTCGGGATTCTGGTCGAAGGCGATCACCGCCACGAGGCTGTCGGAGCGGAGCGATTCGATGGCGAGGGCCGCCGCCTCGTTGGCGATTGTCTGCTGCGAGGCTCGAGCTCCCGCGACGGGGCGGTTCATCGATCCCGATTTGTCCAGCACCAGGACGAGGGCGGCCGTGGGCAATCGCATTTCTCGTGGCGGATCGAGTTCGAGCGGCAGCACGTCCTCGACGGGCGTGTTGTTCCAGCCTCCGGCCCCGAAACTGTTCTCGCCGCCCACCATGATGAGCCCGCCCCCCAGATCCTTGACGTACTTGGCGATGAAGGTCTGCTGCTCGGTGCTCAATTCCGAGGCGGCGATGTTGTCCAGGATGATCAGGTCGTACGCCTGCAAGGAAAGCAAGTCGTAGGGGAACTGCTCGGGACGCATGGCCGAGGCGGGGATGTCTGCGGCGTTCATGATCCGGGTGAGATAATTCTCGCCCTGGTCAGCCAGCCGATCCAGCACCAGCACCGTGCCTTTCGATGGCGTCGCGGTGAATGCCTCGGCCCGGTTGTTGTCTGGCAACTGGTCGCTGGCCGGGTCGGACGGCTCGAAGATGGCCTCGAAGCGATTGATGGGCGTGTGCCCCAGCGTGACCTGGGCCAGATGAACGGATTGCCCCTCGGGCAACTGGATGACTCGGGAATTACCCGAGTCTCGACCATTCAGATCGATGGCCTGCCCCTCAAGGTGGAGGGTGAGCAGGCCACTGGTGGGTTGGGTGGATTCGAGAATGATCCGGGCGGTGATCGTCTGCCCCGGTCTTGCGTTGGGAGGCGTTTCGATACGCACGATCTGCACGTCACCCGTGACGTGATAGATGATGGGCAGCACATCGATGGGAATGCGCAGCTCATCGACGCCAAGGCTATCGACCTGCAGGTCCAACCCGCCCGCGGCCTGACGGGCCGTCTCGATCACGCTGCCCATGGTCTCATTGCCATCGCTGACGAGCACGAGTCTCTTGGCGGTGTCAGCCGGGAACATCGCGAGCCCCAGCCTCAGCGCTTCGGCGATGTTGGTGCCTTCCCGAAACTGCACGTCGAGGTTGTCGTCAACGTAGTCGGCCTTGGTTGGGGCGGAGATGGCGATGGCGGTGCCATCGAAGACGATGAGGCCAAAGCGATCATCGGGTTCCTTGGTCTGGGTGGCGGTGCGAAACCAACGCCTGAGGTATTCGATGTTCGACTTCACGCCAAGTTCTGGAATCTCGGGCAAGTCCCCGAATCGTCGGACCGACCCGCTGGTGTCGAGCAGACCGATGACCGTCAGGTGGTTGTGCACCTGACGCATATGAGGGCCGGCCAGCATCACGCACAACGCCAACGTGAACGCGGCGCGGAGCGACAGGGCCAGATAGCGCCGGACCGGGTCCATCCCGATGGTGGCTTTCCATCCCAGATACAGCAGCGGCACCATCACGAGGCCGAGCAGCAAGAACGCGGGCTGGTCGAACATCAGGGGCATGGGTTCAGTCGGGAGCGGATTTCTTTGGGGATTCGGTTTTCGATGACGTGTCGGTGGCGGGCTTGCTCGATTCGGTCTTGGATTCGGTTTTCTCGCTCGCTGCCTTGTCGATGGTGCCCTTGAGATTGCCAAAGTAGCGTTTGATCAGGTTGTGATAACGGGGTGGAACGACCGAGTCGTCCACCGCGCGCTGAGCGACATCTTGTGCCTTGTCGAGCCGCTTCGCCCGGCCCGATCGGGTCGTACGCCCCGGCTCACCCTCGATCGGATCCTCGCTCAACCATTCGGCGACGACCAAGTCGTGATCGCCCTCGCCTCTCAGATCAATGTCTTCCGTCTGATCGAACGTATAGGTGTCCGATGGTTTTTCGATCGTGATCAATTCGTCATCATCGGAGCGTCGCTCGCCAGGAGTGTTGCCTTGACCGTCGGGCCGGTTCGAACCAGCGCCAGTGTTCTTTGGGTTTTCGCCTTGGGCATTCTGGTTGCCGCCAGTGTTGTTGTTTTCATCGCGCTGGCTCTCGGGTGTCTGAGGCTGGTCAAACATCTCGCGAAGCTTCTCGCGTTGCTCATCGCTCATCCCTTCGAGCATCTTCTTGGCCTGCTCCTTCAAGCTCTCGCTGATTTCCTTGTTCCTGGTCGCGTCCTGGGCGCGCTCGGCCAGCTTGCGCAACACACTGGAAGGCATCTTGTCGAGCATGTCCATCATTTTCTGAACTTGCTCGGGATCCAGCGGAGGCTCGCCTCCTTCGGCACTCGGTTGCTCTTGTTGCTGATTCGGATCAGTTGATGGATTGTCCGGGTCCGGGGATTCCTGGGAATTCTGGGATTCCGGGGGCGTTGTCTTTGGCGAAGTCTGCTCGTCGGTTTGAGGTTGTTGCCCTGGAGCTTGATCCTGGGGTGAGGATTGCGGCTCACCTTCTTGTTGCTGTGGTGATGTACTGTTTTCGGAGTCAGAAGTCTGTTCAGGTTGTTCCTGGCCAGTCTGAGGAGGAACTTCACCTTGCTCAGGTGTTTTCTGAGGCTGACCCTGAGGTTGCTCACCAGTTTGGGATGGCGCGCCCTGTTCTTGAGGCGTCGCATCATCAGATCCTTCCTCTGATTGTGTTCCTGGTCGTTGCTCTGGTTGATTGGCTCGATTCAGCTGCTCTTGTTGTTTCTCTTGTCCCTGCTCCTGCGGTGATTCAGCCGAGTGCTCTTCAGTCCGAGCTTGAGCGTTCTCGTTGGTTTGCTCCTCTTGCTGTTCTTGGGGTTGCCCATCGGAATCTTCAGTTTGCGATGGCGTGTTCTCTTCCCCTTCACCAGCCCCATCAGTCGATGTTTGGTCGTCCTGGCTTTCTTGCGTCGGGTCTGACGGGGACGACTCATCAGTGCCGGTGTTTCCTGGCGTTTCGGAAGTCGCGTTTTCAGACTCTTGATCGCCAGACCCCTCTTCCGTGGCGGATTCGCCTCGTGTTTGTTCGCCAGACTCGGTGGCTTGCTCTTCGCCTGTTTCGCGTTCCGAAGCGGAAAGGGAAGTTGAATCCTCGGTTGTTGATTCCTGATCACTCGACTCGACTTGTTCAGGTGAGTCCTCGGGGTTTTCTACTTGTTGAGCCGCCCTCTCAAGGGCCTCGGTCAATTGCTCGGTGTCTTCGTGCACCTGGCGTTCGAAATCCTGTTGGTCCTTGAGCCTTTCGATATCGCGGCTGAGCTCGCCTGCGATTTCCGGATCTACATTCTGCTCCTCAAGCGTTCGCTGCAGATCATCGTTTGCCTGCGGTTCATCCATCACCGA
>JAPULD010000280.1 GCA_027295365.1 Planctomycetota bacterium | reverse complement strand
GAAGCGATTGAAACGGTGCGCCCCTATGGCGTGGACGTTTCCAGTGGCGTCGAGTCATCCCGGGGCGTTAAGGATCCCGACTTGATCCGAGCGTTCGGAGCGGCGGTACTTTCGGTGGAGAAGTACTGATCCCTAGATCTTATCCGTCAAAAAATCCGCGGATCAGAAGATCCGCGGAAAGGGTCGCGAGCCGGACGATAAGCCGAATTTTGTCCCCCGGAAATAAATACTTCCGGGGTGACGATCATTCATCTGGGACCGACGTTGCCGTCAGCCTCGAGCACCCGACCCGCCCTTGTCCTGCGGACCGCAGAAACCTCCGAAAATGAATCCGGGGGTGGGGCTGCTTGGGCTTGCACGCGGTGGGGTTTACCATGCCCCGATTGTCACCAATCGAGCGGTGCGCTCTTACCGCACCTTTTCACCTTTGCCTGTGCCTCTGTTTCCAGAAGTCATCGGCCGTGTGTTTTCTGTGGCACTTTCCCTGACCCCGCGACCCGGGGCCGGTGGGCGTTACCCATCACCGTGTCCTGTCGTGTTCGGACTTTCCTCCACCGGAATGAACCGGCAGCGATCGTCTGTCCAGCACAAGAAGTATAGACACCCCCCGAAATGACGGGTTGACGTTTGTTTGATTGAAAAAGTCAATTGAATGCGGATCGATTAGACCGCATCGGACTTTGGCTCGCCTTCACCTTCTGCAACATCTGCAGTGTCAGGAGAGTCGGGGGCCTCCGAAGCGGGTGGCGCGCTCGACTCGGGTTCCGGTGCAGCCTCGGGAGTCGGATCTGGAGTTGGTGTGGGCTCGGGTTCTGGTGCGGATTCAGGTTCAGCTTGCACTTCGGGCGCAGCCTCTGCGGCCGGCTCGGGCGTCGCTTCAGGTTCCTGTTCCGTTGGTGCCGACGCTTCAGACGATGCTCCTGCATGCTCATCGAAACCAAGTGTGGTCAAAATGCAGGGCCCACCCTGGATGACGTTGATTCCGGCCCATTCGGCCTTCTCGATCGCGATCGGGCTTTCCGAGCCGGGCTGCATCCAGATATGCATGATCTTCAGGGCCTTGGCCTGTTCGACGATCTTCTCCGTCACATGAGGCGGCGTGATGATCGAAATGCCATAGGGTTTCTCGGGTATCGAGGCCAGATCCTTGTATCCCGTCAATCCCTCGGTGTCTTCCCCGAAGTGATTCACCGGAATGGCGGTGCGGCCATTCTGCAGATAGGCCCGGAGGACCTTGTTGCCGAACTTGGAACGATCAGGCGTCGCCCCGAACACCGCGTGGGGTGATCCGTCCAGAAAGGCCTTGATTTTGTCTTCGATCGACATGGAATCATTGTATCGGCTCGACACAGATACACGAATGAATCCAGAACCGTGCTTCCGGGCCTCTTTCACGCCAATCTGCGAAATAACTTAGGTCCGATATTAGCTTTCGACTGATATGACCAGCCTCCGAATTACTTCACCACAAAGGCAATCTTCAGATTCTAATCGTCGAGCGCCAAGACAAAAGGCTCGAGAAAGTCCCCGCCAATATTACCCATGACGTAGGAATTCCCGAACGCCCCCTTGTGCTCAAGGGCGAAGGCAACCCGAGGCTGGTCGAATCGCTGCCCCCCCAGTTCAAAATAATCATTGGTTCCCGTGCGGATCTGCACCATGCCACTGACGCCAACTCTGAGTTGGGACTCGGTCTTACGCCCCTCGATCAAGATGAACCTGATGATGCCATCTATCGCAATGCGATACCAAGTGGACTTGACCATTTGATTCTGAGTCGGCGTGGAAACAGCTCTCTGCTCCAGGATTTCAACTTGCAAAAAGAAGTACCGGGCTCAATCCCCATCCACTTCAATCCCTCGACGCTGTCGCCAGGCATCCAGATAGCTGCTGGCCCTTGAATTCGATTCGCTCCAACGAGGTTCATCTTCGCTGTTGGCGATGTGCAGGATTCCCAGCCCGACCATCTGATTTACCAAGGCAAGATTCTCATAATCGACAAGGTCGGCATGATCTCCGACGCCGTGGTAGTCGGGAAAAATGTAGGCCACGCTAATGGTATGAGCCGGAACGCCCTGGTCGGCCAGAGCCTGATTGTCACTGCGACTGAAAAAAGCGTCTGAATTCGTCTCATGCTTGAAGAGTACGATACCCGTCAATTCCCCGGCGACACGGAAGATCTCGCCCACTTCCGAGTAGTCAAATCCCGTCATCGAAGCCCGGCGGATCTGGGGCCCCTCGACATCGTCGGTCCGCCCCATGTGTTCGAGATTGACATCCGCGACCGTCTGCAGGATGGGGAAGATCGGATTCCGACCGTAATATCGTGAGCCGAGCAGCCCCCGCTCCTCGCCAAACACGCACATGAAGATGATGCTGCGTTTGGGCTTCGTCTCCAGGGTGCAAAGCGCCTTGGCGAGTTCGATCACCGAGACCGTGCCGCTCCCGTCGTCGTTGGCGCCATTGTTGATATTGTCCTCGCCTTCGGGCGTACCATGGCGAATTCCGATGTGATCGTAATGGGCCGTCACCATCACATACGTCTCTCGCAAAGTGGGATCGGAGCCCCTGAGCAATCCGATCACGTTGCGCAAGACGACCGGATGCTCTCGTGGCCCTCCCACCTTGAACGTAAGCGTTTCAACCAGATCCCCCGGGGCCGCCTCGTCGAGCAACGTGGCAAACGCAGGATGGTGCACCGTGATCTGTGGCACGCCCGAATTCTGACCCGTCCGTGGATATGGATTGTCCGGGTCGATCAGCATTGGACGACCGAATCCTTCACCCGTGGGGATGTGGCGATTCACCGAAACGACGAGACTGGCATTCAGTTCAGCCATCCGGCGCATGAACGCGCGCCGGGCCATGAACACCTCACGCCTCCTGGCCCGTTCGACGGTGCGATAATCAGGGACCACCGTCAGGACGACCTTTCCGCTGACTTGCTCTGGGATCAGCTGCGCCAGAGTTTCCGCATCATCGGCATCGATCTTGAAGAGCGTTGCACTCGTCACATCGACGGCGCCGCCCAGATTGACGCTGGTCTGGGCCAAGGCCACGTGTATAGTCTCGCCGCCCTGCATGAGGTGCAGTACAAAGGAATCCTCTTCGGGCCTGAGCGTCTGCCAATGGGCTTCCTGGAAGTACGTGCCATCCTCCATGGGTAGCAACCCGGCGGCCTTGAACTGCTTGGCGATATACTCCGCCGCCATGTCCAGGCCCGGCGAAGGTGTATCGCGTCCCCCCAACTCGTCCGAGGCAATGAAGTCCAGGTTTCGACGCATCGATTCAGGATCGATTGTGTCGAGTGCCGCTTTGATGTCCGGGGTCAATTCGATTTCGATCGCCGGCGGTTCGATCTGGCCCGCTCCGACAATTGTCGAAATGAGCAAGAGGAGAACCATGGAAGCGATGGAGGCACAATGATGCTGGGCAATCTTCATGAGATATCTATACCTGTCGATCCGGGTAATGTTGCGAACGTGATGAGGAGTCTAGCAGGTGCAATGAGGCGGTAAACAGATCATTCACAGACTCGAATGCCTTGCACAAGCTGAGTCTGGACCGGTCTCCGACGCGACGCCCGGTAGACTGGGGGAATGCCTCACCCCCGCCCACGCACGAGCCCCCGACCTCGGAGCAGGGTGATCGTCTGGGCGCATCCGGATCAGGAGGATCTGATTCGGGAAGCGATCGAGGTCGCTCAACTTGAGCTCATCGCGGTGGCCTCCGACCGACGTGAGGGTGCATCAGTCCTGAGCGAGGCGTTTGGAGTCGAACGGCTTGGCGACCTGAGGGATGCGATCCAACATCCCGACCTGGATGTCCTCTGGCTGGCAGCTCCACTCCCCATCGAAGCCCAGGAAAGAAAATTGATCAGGGAATCAGGTCACCCCGCCTTGAGTCTCGAACCACGTCCGGGCGAGATTGCCGCCCTCTGCAAACAGCCCGAGGATGCAGACACGGCACGATTCATCCCCCTGTTGCGACGTAGCGAAGCATTCCAGAACTTGCAACAGATGCTGCAGGATGCTGCCCCCCCCCATAGCCTTTCCCTGTCGTTCCGGGGACGCCCCGAACATGGAACGCTCTTCGCCAGGCTCTTTGACGCAATGGATCTCATCGATCATCTGTGTGGCGACGTGGAGTCGGTCAGCGCCTCGCTGGCCATTCCCGAGTTTGACGCCCACGCGCCGGCACCGCGGGTCCCCGATTCGCTGTTCAATCTTCATGGCCACATGTCAGTCAATTTCAACTTCGCGGAGAATCGCTGCGCCTCGGCGGTCCTCAGCAATGTCTCGGACTCATGGTTTCGAGGCGTCACGATGTTGTCCGAGACGGGTAGCTTACGCCTTACGGATCGGGAATGTCATTGGCGTGGGGCCCCGGATGAGATGGCGAGCTTCACCGACCCCGAACCGATCACCGCGGGTCGTCTTGTCGGGGAGTCGATAAGACGCCGACTCGACAATCTTGATCACGATGTTCACCCTCCGAATTTCCCTCGCCTGTTGGCCTTGTGCGAGGCGGCGCGGCTGAGCTGCCGCACGGGACAAGCCGAATCCCCCAGCCGCATGCTGGCGATGCTGAGTCATGTATAAGAGAGGGATTAGGGAATAGGGATTGGGAAGAGCTGGGCGTTTCAGCGCGTACTTCCCTTGACTGGGTCCAATGCCAGATACGTAGGTGCTTCTATCCCGGATACGAAAGAATTGCTTCCCGGATCGGCATGACGACGTGGGGAATCACGCGATCCTCGGCCAGACGCTCGACGTGACCGGCGAGCATGCCGAACGTCTCGTTGATCTGATCCATCGTAGTGAGCGGTCCGTGACGACGGGCCGTGAGATATACGCTGATCGGCTCATCCTCGTAATTGCCCGAGGCGATCTCCGCTGTTCCGGTGCGCGTCTTGATTTCCACGAACGCCTGCAAATCGCAATTCTGTGAAAGCGAGAAGCCCAGGAAGGGTTGGGCATCGATCACCTTTTCCCGGTCGCCGTCGATCAGGGAGGCGAGCGGCGAGTCGGCCAGCAAGGCCTCCATGACGATTTGATTGCGGTTCATCCCCGCTTGAATATCGAACCCGAAGACCAATTCAAGATAATCGACGTCAATGGGGCTGATGGACAGATAGTAGGGAGCGATTTCCAGGATGAATCGGTGCAGCTTGTAGGCGACCTCCAGCGAATCCGGATTCACCCACCCACTGCGAATTGAAGTCTGACGCATGGCCATCCAGGAGTACTCGGCATCGACGCCCATCGACTCCAGGGCCAGCTCCCCCTCGAAACGCTTGAAACGCTTCATCTCGGGCAGCTCCTTGCGGATGCGATCGAACATGTCCAGCACCGTCTCCCGCCCCGTGGGGAGGTCGAGCTTCAACGCAAGTTTCTGGTTGACGTAGAAGTCCGTGCAAAGCACGCTGTGACTGGTCGGCATCGAGATCCCTCATGCAAGGCCAAGCGATCCAGTTCGCACACTTCGTATGTGCGATGGCCTCACAGTACCGAGAGACGATAGTCAAGGGCGTACAAGACAAGTAACCAAACGCGTGTGGATAAGCTGTACCGTGACAATCGATGAAACTTATCGCTTCAAAGGCTGACGTTTCCAATACGTGAGGCTGCGCCAGAGCCATTCGAAAGGTCCATATCGAAAGTGCTTCAACCAGAGGGGTGACCAGATCAGCTGGACGATCCAGACGCCGATCACAAAGTAGAACTGTTCCAGGTAGTTGTATTTTCCGAACAGTCCAAGGCCGTGCCCATAGAAGATCGTCGTGCAGATGATCGACTGCATGAGGTAATTCGTGAAGGCCATCTGACCCACGGCGGTCAGCGCACCGATCAGCCATCTGAGAGTGCCGGATTTGATCAGGAGCATGATCGCACCAATCCAGGACATGGCGACAAAGAGGCTGCCGACGTAATTGAACTGGCTCGTGAGGAACATCGCGGTTTCCATGGCAAAACCATTTTCGACGTTGCGCTGGTACCCCACCAGTATGATCGGCACGCCAATCGCAAGCCCCAGAATGAGCATGGCAAGATAGAACCTGTTCGAACGCTTCGCGCTGAAAATGCCCAGCCTGTACAGACCCATGCCAAGCAACATGAGACCGCCGACTCGCCAGAGTCCGAAGAAGATGATTCCCCCGGTCTCGAACATCAAAGCAAAACTGGAGCGAACGGGCAATTGTTCGAGCCAGGAGCCACGGAAGGTGGTGAGTTCCGTTTCGATCATTTCCGGCGTCGGTGCCCACATGTGCCGCATGTTCTCCACGTCGGCCTCGGGCCAATGCTCCAAGGTCAACCCCGCCCCAAAATTGACCCCCACCCCCAGGAGGAGCAGGAACAGACCGAGTCCGATCTGCACCGGGACGTACCAGCGCCAGGCCACGTACACGATCATGCCGATCAAGGCATACATCACGAGGATGTCGCCATTCCAGATCAAGTGGGCATGGAGCAGACCGATGACCAGCAGCCAAGCCATGCGCCGATAATGCACTCCCAAAGATTTCTGCCCTTTGGCTTTCAGTCGCGAGGCCATGAGCACGATGCCCGCCCCGAAGAGCATCGAAAAGATGGCCATCATCTTCAGGTCGAAGAGGATGTGCCCCGCCAGCCAGATGACGCGATGGATGCCCGTTCCGTCAACGTACACCATCGGATTGGCATAGGAGGCGAAGATCGAAGCGAACGCTCGAATGTTCATGGCCAGGATACCCAGGAGTGCCACACCTCGCAGCACATCGATGGCGACGTCGCGTTCGGCCTGCTGAACCGGCATGGACTTGATCCCCGAAGGAGGAATCGGATCTTGATAGGCAAGATTTTCGACGACCTGATCCGATTTTTCTTCGCTCATGTTTATCGCTTTCGTGGATGGCCTGTACTAGTCGGTCAGATCATAACCGACTACCGCGCTCGCATAATCGGCTGAGGTTTGAGATAGGTCAAACTCCGCCAGAGCCATTCCAGGGGACCAATGCTGAACACACTCAGCCACAACGTGCTGGTGACGAGTTGCCCGACGTAGATGACGAGCACGAGACCGATCAGCTCTGGGCGCGAAAGCTCGCCAAACCATGCCAGCCCCCACCAGTACATGAGGGCAGTGGCGATGATGGTCTGGAGGATGTAATTGCTCAGAGCCGTGCGCCCGATGCAGGCGATGGCCTTGGTCAGCCAGCGCAAAGCCCCGCTGTGGACGATCATCGTCACGCTGCCCACATAGGCCAGGCACAAGGCGTACGAGCCGATCTCATGCAGCAACTGAATCACTAGGAGCAACCAACCCGGATCGAAGTGAGTCAACGGGAATATGCCCGCGCTGAGCATTTCCAGGGGCAGACCGATCAGGAAGCCAAACAGCACGAATTTGAAATGCCAGGCCCGGCGCTGAGGCGAGAAGAAATCCAGCTTCATCAACGCCGCCCCCAGGATGAACATGACCAGCACATGCCAACCGTAGGAGAACACCCCGGCTATGAGCGCAAAGGCGAACGAAATCGACCGAAAAGCGAAAGCGTCGGCGAACGGCCCCTCCTGATAGGCTCGGACCTCCGCCTCGGCCCAAATCTCCTGAGTCGGGTCGAAATTCGCCTGCATCATGGCTTCCAACCCGCGCGGGGCTTCGTCGGTGTCAGCAACGACTTCGTCATCTTTCGATTCATCTTCGACCGCCACCGTCTCGGTTTCGGTCTCGGTCTCCGCTTGAACCGTCTCCGCCTCGGCTTTTGCCTCCAGAGCCGCCT
The DNA here is from genome assembly GCA_027295365.1 of Planctomycetota bacterium. Classification (GTDB taxonomy): domain Bacteria; phylum Planctomycetota; class Phycisphaerae; order Phycisphaerales; family SM1A02; genus JADFSH01. The sequence continues at coordinate 17,451 of JAPULD010000280.1, read as the reverse complement.
GCTGTTGAGTCTGGACCTGTTGCCCCCATACTTGAAGCGAGACACAGGTACTCGAAAGCAGAAGACTGACTACGACGAGACCGCCCGCGACTTTCAACAGCGTCTGGGGCTTCAAACCACGCATGGCGAACAAAATCAGGCTCACCCAGGCATAGATGAACAGGATGTCGCCATACCACAACAGCAACGCATGCACGAGCCCGAAAACCGCCAGCAAGATCGTGCGGCGGATGTAATAGGACCCGAATGGTCTGCCTTTCTTCCCGGCCCGCGTCATCTGGACCACCATGCCCATGCCGAACAGCATCGAGAACAACGAGATGAACTTGTATTCGAAGAACACCTTGACGAAGAACCAACTCGCCACTTCCGAGGCCGGGGCGTCGGCCAAGGTCGGATCCGCCACCGCATGCATGAACGGCAAGGCGAAAAACTGCATGTTCACCATGAAGATGCCCAGGAGGGCGAACCCCCGCAGTACATCGAGGGCGACGATACGTTCGGTTTCCAGCACCGGTCCATGCTGAGTCATGGGCACAGGTCGATCCGCATTGGGATCAAGGCTCGATGATTCCTGATGCACAACGCCTCCCTTCCCCCTTGCGTCGGCTCATCTTACTCGGAAACCGGAACCTTCACGTTCAGCATCCACTCCAGGATCCGATCGGTCTCCGAGAGATCCTTGACCAGCAGATCGGGCTCCGTGACCATCAGATCATCCACGCTGTATGCCGGTCCCGTCGCGACCGCCAGGCTTCGGCACCCATTGACTTTGGCGCACTCAACATCATGGATGGTGTCGCCAATGATGATCACCCGGTCGGCTGGAATTGGCTCGCCCTTCAATTCTGCATATTGACGCATTCCAACGAGAGGCAGATCCGTTCTCTGCTGCCCGTCATCACCCCACGCGGCGACGGGAAACAGTTCGGGATCCAGCCCTGCCTGCTCGATCTTGAGCCGACCCGTTTCGGGATAATTGCCGGTCAACAGACCCAAGGTCACATCCTCGCGTGCCTGCAGGGCTTCGACGAGTTCGCGAACGCCCGGCAGGAGGACGGACGTGGGCGTCGCTTCGAAAAACTGCCTCAGATGCTTCAGGTAGCCATCTCGAAATCGATCGTGTTCCGAAGGATCGATTTTATTTCGTTGAGCCGCGGCGGCCCAGATCTGCGGATCGAGCCGACCGGCGAAATCGACACCCTCGAAGGTGACGTGATCGCCAAACAGTTCCTTGGCCGCAGACTGCATGGCCTTGATGCCGGCTTTTTGGGTGAGCAGAAGGGTTCCGTCGATGTCGAAGAGGATGAGCATGGGGCCATGATAGGCGATCGATGGAATCAGGACCGTGTCGGCAGAAGGCGACTGAATCCTTATCCTTATGCTTTACCTCTTAATCTTGCCTAAAAACGTAGATGCGTCAGCGACGCGCGGCCCAATTCGTCCAGCCTGACAATGAACACATGGTCGTACTCGCGATCAGACATGTCTGACACCTCGTCCAACCCCATCGCTCTCAACAGCGCCGGCACGGTGTTGGAATGCCCGGCGACGAACACAGGCGATCCGGAATCATCGCTCTTCATCAACTCAACCAACGAATGCGGATCGCCCGGGTCATACAACTTCAACTCAAGTTTCGAATGCGTCGCAAAGGGCTGAGCCGTCTCCCGGGTTCGGTTGTAATCGCTTGAAAAGACTTGTCCGAACTCCCACTCGTCAAAGAGCAGTTGCAATCTCAACACTCGAGCCTTCCCGGTCTCGCTCAGGACGGGATCCGGACCGCTGACCTTCTCGGCATGCCGGACGACCACGATCGTGCGGGGCGTATGAATTCCCGCCTTCGTCGCGGCCACGACCTGTTCGGCGAAATCATTGGGCACGGGAATCACCAGGTTGTACTGGGTGATCTTCCAGGTTCCGTCCTGCTGGATCAGCGACCCGGTTCCCCGGCACTTGCCATAGTGATCACTCTCGACGATCTCATCGAACCAGGCAGTGTGGCCCTCCGGGGCCACAAAAATATTCCTTTCGCGCAAGTGGTAGGTCCAGCCATGGCCATCGGCGAAGGGCTCCTTCGCGTAGCCTTTGAACTCATCCACCGTCCAGCGTTCACCCGGATCGGTGCCGAAGAAGATCGCATCGTCGGTGAAGTGCCCGAAGTAGCGATCGAAATCACCCTTGGCCGCCGCGTCGTGGAAGTCCGTCAGCACGGCATCGATCGACGCGGCTTCATCCCGGGAGCCATCACTGGAAGACGCCGCGGAAACCAGCACAAACGCGAGACACGACAACAGCATGATTTTCAGCTTCATGATCGTTCGATCCTTTCATTGAAGACCCGCCCAGTGTACCGAACTCGCTCGGCATGAAAAAACGCCCCCTCGTGGAGGGGACGCGACCTTCGAAAATCAGTGTCATCATCAATGGCGACGTTGAGGCCCCCCATGCCGCATCTGGGGCATCTTCAATTGAATCGGCTGGTCCGACAGGGGCTCGAATCGCACGAGTTCGCTCGCCTGATCGAACGTGACCCTGAAATGCTTGAGAAATCCATACCCGAAGTTCACGGCGTCGTACAGGCTGTTGAGCATGATGACGGGATCCTCGACCCGATGACCGGCAATCTCGATCGATCCGTTGAGGTGCGCCGCCTTGATCTCGAATTCGCTGTTGACGGTTCGAGCCCGACCCACCACGATCGGATCGCCTTCGAGGTCGCCTTTTTCAAGTACCGATTCGGGGACCATTACGCCGTGGGGACCACCCGTGTCGAGGTGGGTCGTGACGGAGCGACCATTGACGGTGCATTCCATTTCGGCGATGCCCATCGGTGCCGTATAGGCGATGACGTGATCGTCCGCAGGCGACAACGACCCCCGCGTCACCACCAGTTCACTCGCCTCATAGTCGATCGTGAGGAGGAATTCGTGAAAGACGGGAAAGCCGATGATGCCCTTGGGTGGTGTCTGCATCCTTTGGTAGAGATCGCCCCGGTCCCACGACGAAGCCTCGAAGCCCTTGGCCATCAGACCACCGGCCTGCAACGCGTTGATCCTTACGAGATCGACGGATATCTGTTGCGAGCCGCTCGGATCGCCGATCTCCGACTTCCCGATCTTTTCCAGACCGAGTTCCTCCGTCAGCGACTGGTCGATCACCGTGACGGACGCGCCGGTGTCGAAGATGAACGGAAACGGTCCCTTGCCGTTGATCATGGTCTCGATGTAGATCTTGTTGGCCTTCAGTTCGAAGGGGATACGCACCGTCTCGGTGGCGAGGGTGGTTTCTTCGGGGATGCTGGCTTGCAGATCTTCGGCATCGTGCTGGGCGAAAACTTGAGGAACGCCGGCTCCAAAGGCCAACGTCAGAAATCCACCCACCAGAAAGAGACGGTTCTTTTTGGTGTTCAAGGTCATCGAAAATCCTTTCGGGTTCGGAGATTTATGCATTTTCACCCGAGAAGATGTCGATCGACCCGATATCTTACCGTAATATATTGAAATTTTTCAGTTAGCAGAAGCACACCATGACCGAATCAGCCATCAAGCCCCGAAAAACGCACCTCATCCGCGATGGCAAGCAGCTCGAGGTGCTCACTTCCCCCCTCCGCTCCAGGATCCTGCTCTGCCTCAGCTCCCGGGGACCCCTCTCGGCACGAGAGATCGCAGTCCACATCGGTCAGGCTTCCGACAACATGCATTATCACCTCCGGACGCTTTCCGCTTCGGGGTTGGTGCGGGTTCGGGAGAAACGATCGATCGGCCCTCGCAGCGAATCGGTCTATGAAGCCGTGGCCCGGGAGTTTCGCGTCGATCGCTCGAATCAATCACCCCGATTCCGGGCCGCGATCCAGAAGATCCTGCGCAGCGGACTGAGGCTCATTGAAAGACGTCACGAGGCCGCCCTGGAGAAACCTGAATTCGCCACCGGTTCGCGCAAGCTCGAATTGCAGTTCATGCAACAGGACGTCTGCCTGAACCCGGCGGAGTTCAAGGAATTCCTGCGACGCCTCGATGGAGCCCGAAAGTACATTGCCAATCGACATTCACCCCAAAAGAAACGCCACTACACCGTCACGACGATCATCACCCCCGAGGTGATCGCCCCGGACGACTCCTGAGCCATCGGTGGGTCGCTTGGATGGCCCGAATCGTTCCCTGGTTTGAAAACTGAGGCGATCCGGAGAGGGGCACATTCCGAGGACTGTGCTATCATCCGCCATTCCCACAGGGTCCGCTGTACGAGACCCCCTTCCCCCGTAGGGTCCGCTGTGCGGACCATGCTTCACCTTCGCTCGACCAAACGGTCCGCACTGCGGACCCTACAAAGAAACGTACGACGGACCCTCCTGATACAGAGAACCGACCATGAAAGTCCATGAATACCAGGCCCGCGACCTGCTTGCCTCCGCCGGAATCCCCGTCCCCGATGGCAAGATGGTGCAGACCGTCGAGGAAGCCGAAGCCGCGGCCAAGGAACTCTTTCACGATGGGGCCACCCTGGCGGTCATCAAGGGTCAGGTCCACGCGGGAGGTCGAGGCAAGGCCGGTTTCGTCAAGCTCGTCAAGAACGCCGACGACGCTCGCGACGCGGCGAAGTTCATGCTCTCAAACAAGATGGTCTCGGTGCAGACGGGTCCCGAGGGACTCGATGTCAAGCGTCTGCTCGTCGCCTCGGGGGTGGATATCGACAAGGAATATTACCTCGCCATCACCACCGACCGGGCGAACAACACGAACACCATGATCGCTTCAGCCGAAGGTGGCGTGGAGATCGAACAGGTCGCCGAGTCGAACCCCGATGCGATCAAGAAGATGCCCCTGCATCCCCTCATGGGTCTCCAGGCTCATCAGGCCCGTCAGCTCGCCTTCGATTTGGGTTTCAAGGGCAAGCAGGTGGGACAAGCCGTCAAGATCATGCTCAAGCTGGCGCAGCTTTTTCTTGACACCGATGCCTCGCTGGCGGAGATCAACCCCCTGATCGTGACCCCCCCTTCCAGCGACCATCCCGATGGGCAAGTGCTCGCGATCGATGCGAAATTCGATTTCGATGACAATGCGTTGTTCCGCCACAAGCACATCGCGGAGCTGTTCGACCCGGCCGAGGAAAACCCCGCCGAGCTTCGCGCCAACAAGTTTGGGCTCAGTTACGTCGCATTGGATGGCAGCATCGGCTGCCTCGTCAACGGCGCTGGTCTCGCCATGAGCACCATGGACATCATCAAGCTCTACGGGGGTGACCCCGCCAACTTCCTGGATGTGGGCGGCAGCGCGAGCGAGGAAGCCGTCAAGGAAGCCTTCGACATCATCCTTGAAGACCCCAAGGTCAATGGCGTCCTGGTCAACATATTTGGCGGCATCATGCAATGCGACAAGATCGCCCGGGGCATCGTCGGGGCAGCAAAGTCCATCGGCTTCACGGTCCCGCTCGTGGTGCGTCTGGAAGGCACGAACGTCAACGCGGCCCGGGAGATTCTCGAGGAAGCCAAAGCCGACATCCCCATGATGCAGACGGCCACCGACCTCGCCGACGCGGCGAAGAAGATCAGCGAAGCCGTCGCGGCGTGATGGTGACCAGATAAAATAATGCCACGGGGTGATCGGCAATCGGAGTAGGGAGTTGGGGCTACAGAGCGGTAGATCGAAGGGAGGCTCCGCGGTGTAGACCGGTGGACCGGTGGACCGGGGGTCAGTGGGACGGGAGCCGAAAAGTGATTTAGGCCAGCCTTGCCTGTCCCCAGCGGCGTGTCAAGTTCAAAACAACATGAACCACTCCCCTCCTCTGGCATGACTTGCGTCGGGTCGTAGCCCTCGATATGTATCGAGGCCGGTTAAAAAATACAAAAAACTCCATTTCCCAAGCAGGATGTTCAGCCCGGTGGCATATCCAACGGTGAGAAACTAATTCTCGACCTAGCTTTTCGCTACGGAATGAATCGCTTCGGTAATTTGTGCATTTCAGAATTGGAGAGCAACCAATGAGATTCCCATTCGTCTCATGTGTTCGTGCGGCGCTGGCTTTAACGTGCATGCTGGTCATCGGTGGTCTCGCCCGGCCCACCGCCGGGCAGTGCGACCCAGTCATCCTCGGCACCGTGGACACACCGAGCTTCGCTGTCGACGTCGTCCTCACGGGCACTGTGGCATATGTGGCGGACTGGAACTCGGGCCTGCAGGTGATCGACGTTTCAAACCCGGCGAACCCGATTATCATCGGCTCCGTGGATACACCGAACTATGCCCGAGGTGTCGTCGTCTCGGGTTCTGTGGCGTACGTGGCAGACTGGGAATCGGGTCTGCAGGTGATCGACGTTTCGAACCCGGCGGCCCCGGTCATCATCGGCTCCGTGGACACTCCGGGCTCGGCGGTCAGCGTCGCCGTCTCTGGCACCGTGGCATATGTTGCGGACCAGTATTTCGGCCTGCAGGTGATTGACGTGTCGAACCCGGCGAACCCGGTCATCCTCGGTTCCGTGGACACGCCGGGCATCGCAGTCAACGTCGTCCTTTCGGGCACCGTGGCATATGTTGCGGACTGGAACTCGGGCCTGCAGGTGATCGACGTTTCAAATCCGGCGAACCCGATAATCATCGGCTCCGTGGAAACGCCTGATATCGCCAGGGTCATCGCCATCTCGGGCACGATCGCCTATGTGATGGACGACTCGGGCCTGCAGGTGATCGATATATCAAACCCCGAGGCCCCGGCCATCCTCAGCTCCGTGATCACACCCCCCTATCCCTACGGCATCGCCGTCGCGGGTAATGTCGTGTATGTGGCGGACGACACCTCCGGTGTGCTGATGATCGACGTTTCGAACCCGATATCTCCAAACATCATCGGCTTTTTGGATACTCCGGACGAAGCCTTCGGCATCGCCGTCTTGGGCGACGTGGCGTACGTGACGGACGGTGATTCGGGACTGTTGGTGGTCGACGTGACCTGCAGTGCCGCGAACTGCCCCGCGGACTTTACCGGCCAGTCCAACGTGCCCGATAGTGTCGTCAATGTATTCGACCTACTGGGTTTGCTCGCGGCGTGGGGTCCATGTGAGGCACCTCTTCCGCCGGGCGACCCGGCCCGGTCCGCCTCAGGGCTTTGCGCCCCGGTTATCCTCGGCTCCGTGGACACGCCGGGTCTAGCTTTTGACGTCGCCATCTCGGGCTCCTTGGCATACGTAGCGGACTACGACTCGGGCCTGCAAGTGATCGACGTATCAAACCCGTCGGCCCCGGTCATCATCGGCTCCGTGGATACGCCCGAAGAAGCCCTGCGCGTCGCCATCTCGGGCACCTTGGCATACGTTGCGGACAATGATTCAGGCCTGCAGGTGATCGATGTGTCCAACCCGGCGGCCCCGGTTATCCTCAGTTCCGTGCCGGGTCTCGCCTTCGGCGTCGACGTTTCGGGCAATGTGGCTTACGTGGCGAGTGCTAATTCAGGCCTGAAGATATTCGACGTCTCGAACCCGGCGACCCCGGTTATTCGCGGAATTGTGGACACGAGCTTTGCCAATAACGTTACCGTCTCGGGCACCGTAGCCTACGTGGCGGATGAAAGCTCGGGACTGAAGTTGATCGACGTATCCAACCCGAATGCCCCATTCATCCTCGGCTCCGTGGACACGCCGAACCTGGCCCGAAGTGTCGCCGTCTCGGGTACCGTGGTGTATGTGGCGGACGGTAGTTCGGGCCTGCAGGTGATCGATGTATCAAACCCGGCGCTCCCGACAATCCTCAGCTCTGTGGACACGCCGGGCTACTCCCAGGATGTCACCCTCTCGGGGACCGTGGCCTACGTAGCGGACGATATATCAGGCTTGCAGGTGATCGACGTATCAAACCCGGCCGCCCCGGTCATCATTGGCTTTGTGTACACGCCGGACCGGGCCAAAGCCGTTGCCATCTCAGGCACTTTGGCGTACGTGGCGGACGAAGGCTCAGGCCTGCAGGTGATCGACGTGGCCTGTAGTGGCGCGGCCTGCATCGCCGACATCACCGGCCCGGGCGGTGTACCCGATGGCAACATCGACGTCGAAGACCTGCTCGCCATGCTCGCGGCGTGGGGGACGTGTCCATAGGAGCGTTCAGCGCGACCGATCTATTTACTTCCCCGATACTCCCGATGATGCAGACCGCGAATCCGGAGGCCGACCTCGCCGACGCGGCGCAGAAGATCAGCGACGCCGTCGCGGCGTAAGTACTGGCAAATCCGGTTCAAATGTCGCATTGACAACCATGAAGATGCGGACGACGACCTGCTGGTTATGCTCGCAGTGTCGGTCAATCTTCCTCGACATTGCGATACTGCTCGAGTCGCTGTTGCATCGCCCTACGGTCGGGATCGTCTTCGGGGGTCAGTTCGATGGCCCGGGTCTGCCATCGGATCGCCTCGTCGCGTCGCCCCGTTTCATGTGAGGCATGGGCGAGCGATTGAAGGTAGCGCACATTCTCATGAGCCGTCTGTTCGCAGGCTCGCCGGGCGTAGGTCAGCGCCCCGTCCGCATCACGCAAGTCGTCCGGCTCGCAGGTCAGCAACACGTTGGCCGCGCTGTGAAGCTCGCGCGGCGTGGCCTCGGGCTCGTCCGCGACGTGGCGGCGAAAACCGATCAGCTCGACGAGCAGCTCCCGGGCATCGGCCGCGTTGCCGAGACATTGGAGTGCATCGATCAGCCCTTGCATGGTCGAAAGCGTGTGAGGATGCGACTCGCCAAGAATGCGCCGGCGGAGTGCGAGTGTCTCGGATATGAGCGGCTCCGCCTCATCGCATTTCTGCTGGGCGAGCAGCAGCTGCCCGAGGTTGTGCATGTCGGTAAGCGTGTCGGGATGCTCGGCGCCCTGGATGCGCCGATCCGCCTCGAGCGAACGTCGCAGCAGCGGCTCGGCCTCGGCCAGTTTGCCCAGTTTTTTCCGCACCACCGCGAGATTGCTCATGGTGATCAGCGTCAGCGGATGTTCATCGCCCAGCGCCTGCCGTCGGCCGATCCAAGTCTCCTCGAACATCGCCTCCGACCGCTCCAGGTCCGAGAGTCGATAGTACATCGCGGCGAGATTGTTCATGGTTTCGAGCGTGTCGGGATGTTCATCACCGAGAATCGACCGGCGCTTTTCGAGGTTCTCCTCGTGCAGACGACTTGCCTCGACGTAACGTCCCTGGGACCGAATCGACTCGGCAAGATTGTTCACGGTGAGCATGGTCTCGGCACTGTCGGCGCCGAGTGCATTCTGCCAGCCATTGAGGATTCGACGGTACATCGACTCGGCTTCCTGCGATCGGCCCAGGTAATCTAGCGTCATGGCCAACTGGTCCATCGCCTCAAGCGTATGGGGGTCGTCGTCGCCCTCCAGGCCGACCAGCAGATCGACGGATCTTCGCCAGTGCGTTTCAGCATCCTGGTACAGCCCGAGCGCGAAGTAGGCGTCGGCGATGGTATTTCGGATGGTGACCTCCACCCCTTCTTGACCCTCGAACGATCCTTCGATCTTTTCCGCCGAACGGTCGAGCAGCGCGCGGACTGTGATGTTGTCGGCGACGGGATTGACCTCGGGGCGGGCCTGGCCGAGCAGGTCTTCGATGAGGAATACATTGACGGCCGTCGCCTCGGCGGCACGGCGCGCCGCGCGCCGTGCGTTCTCCTCGGCGCTGCGCCGCTGCTGGGCTTCGCTTTCCAGCGCGACATCGAGCGCGGCGTTGGCGCGTATGGACGAGATCAGACCGATGGTCGTGCCCGTAACGCCACCGATGAGCAGCACGGTGATGATCGCTACGGCCGCGAAGAGTCCCTTGTTGCGCTTGATGAGTTTCCGGGCGCGATAGATCGCGCTCGGCGGTCCCGCGCTCACCGGCTCGTCAACGAGATAGCGCTGCAGGTCGGCGGCGAGCCCGTTGGCGGTGTCGTAACGCCGATTGCGATCCTTCTCCAGGGCCTTCATCACGATCCAGTCGAGATCACCACGCAGCAGCCGGGCCAGCAGTTTTGAATCCGAGGTGATGCCGCTGGTCGAGGCCGAGAGTCCCTCCGGCCCGATGGCGCTGATCCGGGTGCTGGGTTTGGGCGGATCGACCTCCCGGAGAGTCCGCTGGATCTCATAGAACGCCGCCTGCTTCAGGTCAAAAGGCGGCACCCCCGCCAGCAACTCATACAATAGGATGCCCAGCGCATAGACGTCCGTTCGTGTGTCGATGTCCGTCGCATTGAGGTCCGCCTGCTCGGGACTCATGTACTCGGGCGTGCCGACCAGTTGGCCCTGTTCAGTGAAGATCGTCTCCTCGGTCAGAGGTTGGCTGATCGCCTTGGCCACGCCGAAGTCGATCACCTTCACCGACGGTCCCGCATCCGTGTCGGACACCAGCACGTTGGAAGGCTTGAGGTCGCGGTGAATGATGCCTTTCTGGTGGGCGTGCTGCACCGCCGCGCACGCCTGCATGATCAGGTCCAACCGATCCGACAGTGACGATTTGCGGTTGGTACAGTATTCGGTGATGGGTTTGCCCTTCACGTGCTCCATCACGAAAAAGGGGCGGCCCGACTCGAGCGTCCCCGCATCATGGATCGTCGCCACGTGCTCGTGGTCCATCATCGCCAGGGCCTGGCGTTCGGCGCCGAACCGGGCCAGGACTTGCCTGGAGTCCATGCCCGGCTTGAGCACCTTGAGCGCCACCCGGCGTCGAACCGGCTCGTCTTGCTGCGCGAGATACACGACGGCGAAGCCCCCCTCCCCCAGCCGCTCGAGGATCGTATAGGGTCCGATCTCATCGCCGGCTTTGAATTCCCCGGCAATTTCCGGGGCGCCCTCCCGGACGAGCCCCCGGGCCAGGGCCGCGGCGCCGTGTCCGCCTTCCAGAGCCGCCCCGATCGTACGATGCGTCGTCGAGTCGCTGCGCAACATCTTCAGCAACTCTTCGAGCATCGCGTCATCATCGGCGCAGTGTTCTTCCAGATACGCACGTTGCTCCGCCTCGGGCCGCTTCGAGGCCTCGAGAAAAAGCCTGCCGAGACGTTCGTGTCGCTCCTGGGTCATGGGGCAGCCTCGCCTTCGAGTTGCACCGCCAGCCACGCGCGGGCGATGCGCCAGTCATCTTCGACCGTGGAGACGGAGACGTCGAGCAGGTCGGCCACTTGCTCCACCGTCAGGCCGCCGAAGAACCGGTACTCCACTACCCGCGATTGGCGCGTCGAGACCTTGGATAATTTTTCCAGCGCCTCATCCAGGGCGATCAGATCAATCTCATTCGAGGCATCCGGAGCCCCGAGTCCGGCCAGCGTGATGCGTTGCCAGTCTCCGCCCCGCTTGGCGGCGCTGCGCTTCCGGGCATGGTCGGCGAGAATCCCCCGCATGATCATCGCGGCGAGGGCGAAGAAATGCGACCGGTCCTTCCATTGAATCCCCGTCCGGTCCACCAACCTTATATAGGCTTCGTTCGCCAACGCGGTCGGCTGAAGCGTGTGGCTTCCCGGCTGCCCCCGAAATGACGCCCCCGCCAGCGCCCGAAGCTCCTCGTACACCGCGGCCAGCAGTTCCTGGCCGGCGGCTTCGTCGCCATCCGTCACGTCATGGAGAATCCTGGTCACTTCATGGCGTTCGGCGTCCATCGGTCCCTCCGCATCCCATCTGGTGTGGGCGGATTGTACCGGCATCCTCAGCCCCCCTCACCATCGACGACGAAAAGTCGAATTTCTCCAAGGGTCTGCCCTTGGTTCTGCGGGTAAGGGTCATGGGACGAGCACAAGCAACATCGTTTCTCGACATAAGGACGTGCTGACATGCGGACGCCAATCAATCATTTCGGATCGATCACCATACTCATCGCTGTCACGGGCCTGAATATGGCCGCCCCCGCCGGCATCCTCAACGTCCCGGCCGATTACGCCACCATCCAGGGGGCCATCGACGCCGCGGTGGATGGCGACGAGGTGCTCATCGCCCCCGGCACCTACGACTTGACGCAGGAGTTGATCGTCAATAACAAGGCCATCACCATTCGAGGCAGCGGCGGCGCCGACGTCACCATTCTCCAGGCTAGCACCGGCTTAGGCTTATATGGAATCATGCAGCTTTCCAACGTCGAGTCGGACACCGTCATCGACGGGCTGGCCTTCGCCGACTCAAGCCCGTTGGTCCGCGAATGGGTGGTGCAGTTCTACGGCTCCCCCACGATTCAGAACTGTGCATTCTACGGCAATACGAAGACCGCGCTGTGGGGGACACCCGATCCCGGCACGACCATCACGAACTGCACCTTCACGAACAATCACAGTGCCACAAGCCGGGGCGGCGCGATCTTGATGACCCAGGACGGCGCGACGATCTCCGGCTGCACCTTCACGAACAACTCGGCCTTCGACAGAGGCGGCGCCATCTACCTCGCGAGCGGCACCATACTGGACTGCACGTTCGAGTCGAATTTTACCCCACAGAGCGCATACGGCGGAGGTGGCGCCATCTACCTATATTACGGCGGCGTGATCGACAACTGCACGTTCAACAACAACGTCTCGGCGTTTGAAGGCGGCGCCATCCAAGCGAACCTCGCCACCGGCACCACGACCATCTCGAACTGCGATTTCACCAACAACACCGCCGCGACCGAGGGCGGCGCGGTCAACGGGATCGGGGCGGCGGCCGCGGCCCTGTCTCTCATCGATTGCACGTTCAGCGGCAACGTGGCGACCAACGGCCTCGGCGGCGGCCTGGCCCTGGACGATGGCGTCGTCAGCGGCTCGACCTTCACCGGCAATTCCGCCCTCCACGGCGGCGGCGTCCACCTCGAGGGCGCCGCGAGCGTCGACGCCTGCACGTTCTCCGGCAACATAGCTTCAGGCGACGGCGGGGCGATGTACGCATCCTCCGGCGCGCCGTCCATCAGCAATTGCCAGGCGACCAACAACATCGCGACCGGCACCGGCGGCGGACTCCACATCGCCGCATCGACGACCGTCACGATGAACGACTCCGTACTCTGCATGAACACCCCCGATCAGTTCGAAAATGTCGGCATCCTGCTGGGCAGCAACGTGCTTGCGTGCGACCAGCCGCTCGATCCCCTCGGCGCCTGCTGCCTGGACGCGGGCGGCTGCGTGATGACCACCGCCACGAGCTGCGCCGCCGCCGGTGGCGCCTACGCGGGCGATGGCGTCGAGTGCATCGACGCCATGTGCCCGCCCGCTTGCCCGGCCGACAACAGCGGCGACGGCATGATCGATGTCACCGACCTGCTCGACCTCCTCGCGGCGTGGGGGGCGTGTCCGTAAGACCTGGCCGGAGATGACATCACTCCATTGAAACACCCCGTCAAGACGTCGGGGTTGGGCGCGACACAGCCGAACGGCACCTTGACCTCTGGAAGCCGGACCTGATTCCTGGGTGGCCCCGACCTCGAAAGGAGCATCACCATGTCGAACGAAACATTCCCCCGATCGGCTCATGCCGACACTCCACTTGCCGACACGAATCCGGTGCCGGGCACGTCGCTCGGACCATTACTGGAGATTGCCATGACCACTCACACCACCCATCATCGCCATTCCGTCATTCATCGCCTAGCCTCGGCCGGCATGTTCAGCCTCGCCGGGCTTCTTTTTGCGGGGACAACCAACGCCTCGGATCTCAACGTTCCGAGTGGCCTGTACCCGACGATCCAGATCGCATTGGCGAACGCAGTCGATGGTGATGTGATCATCCTCGCCCCGAACACCTACTTCGAGTCACTCGATTTGGGAACCCTCGATATCACCCTCCGCGGCTCCGGCGGCCCGGACGTGACCACCATCGACGCCTTCGGGCTTGGCTCGGTCATCCAAATCAACGGCGGCCAGACCACCGCGACCCTCATCGAGGGCCTGACGATCACGGGCGGCCTTGCGGCACGAGGTGGCGGGCTCAACATCACCAACGCCAGCGCGACGATCCGCAACTGCCGCATCGTCGGCAACGATTGCACCGTGGCCGGAGGCGATGGGGGCGGACTCTTCATCGAGAACGGCACCCTGGTCGTCGAAGACACCGTCTTCGAGGACAACCACGTCGCGGACGTGGGAGGAGCTGTTTACTGTCGTACGTCCACCACGACGTCCTTCACCCGCTGCCATTTCGAAGGCAACACCGCGTTTCGAGGGGGAGCCCTCGCCGCCAACGGGACCAACACCACGGTGACCGACTCGACGTTTCTCCTGAACGGCACGAACGCCATCACCGAGGATGGCGGGGCCATCTGGGCGTTTAATGCTTTCGTCCTTGCCTACCGCTGCCACTTCGAAGCCAATGTGGTGTACGACGACGGGTCGGCGGTCATGGCCGAGAATTCCAGCATCGTCGACATCGAGAATTCCGTGTTCCTCAACAACGTGTCGGACAGCAACGCGACGATCTATTCCTTGCAGAGCGGTACGAGCGTGGACGTGTACCACAGCACGCTGGTGGGCAACATCGCGGCGGGCTCCTCGGCCTTACGCACTTTCGATGGAGGCGTGATGACCTTCCACAATGGCATCATCTGGGGTAACACCGGGGGGTCGGTAATCAGCGGATCGGTGTCGGCGTCCTACAGCGTCATCCAGGCTGGTTACGTCGGTTCGGGCAATCTCTCCGTAGACCCTTTGCTGGATTTGAATCTCCGACCCCTGCCCGGTTCACCCGCCATCGACGCCGCGAACACTTACGTCCTGCTGGGCGATGATCCGCTGGACTTCGATTCAAACCCACGGGCCATGGATGATCCCGACGTCACCGACACCGGCGTTCCGGTGTATGGCTTGACGGCCGACATGGGAGCCTTCGAGCGTCAAGCCGTCGCGGCCCCCACCTGTCCCGCCGACATCAATGGCGAGAGCCAGGTCGATGTGGAGGACCTGCTCATCCTGCTCGCGGCCTGGGGCGCGTGTCCGTAGTCTTTCAGCGAGTGACTTCGATTGGGAGTCGGTCATCTTCGACCCCCGGGTCGTATCCCAGTCGCGACATGTGGTACAGATTCACGCTCCCAGGCTGAAAATGCCCCCTCCCGACTCCTTTTGATCCCGGAGTATCCGAAGATGTCTCCACAAGGAGAGTGATCATGCACATTGACTCAACGCTTCGTTACAAGATCAAGAGCTGGTTCAACGATTTGATTCGTCGCTGGATTTGAGAGCCCAAAGCCGCCAGATGGCGGCTTTTTTCATGGGCGGGCGTCGCGCATGAACGGGCCATCGGGGCAGATCCTCGTGATCGGAACCGGCTTCGGGGCAATTTGATTGTCAAACCTAATTTTCTCTTTGAACATATAGCCGCGAAACACGCCACGGGGTCGCTCCAGTCTTGCAATTCGGGCTGTCAAGATTCGTCGGAGCTTGTAAAATGGACAGTGCATTCCTTGAAAGGAGCTGGCCATGTCAAGACTCCCCGCCAAGTTGCCCCCCCCTGATTTCAAGATGCTCAAGCCGATGACCGAACTCGATGGCGTCATCAGTCAGATGAAAAAGGCCAAGCAGGACTACAAGGAACTCGAGGCGGCGTCCAAGGAACTCAACGTCGCATCACACAAGCTCACGACCGCCTACAAAGTGAGCCACAAGATCGCCACCAAGGAACGTATGGCCATACCACCCGATGTCTGCAAGACGCCAAGCCCCGGAGGCCCGGTGCCGATCCCATACCCGAACATCGCCAAATCCCAGAAGGCGACCGATTCCAAGATCAAGATCGTCAAGAAAGCCGAGGCGGCCCACCAGAAGGCGACGCTGAAGGTGAGCAAGATCCTCGACAAGCAAGTGGTCATGATGAAGAGCAAACTCGCCAGTTCATCGGGCGACGAGGCCGGGCAGCTCAAGGGGATCATCTCTTCCAGCAAAAAGGGGAAAGTCGCGATGAAGGCGATGACGACGAAAGTCAAAGTTGAAGGGAAGAGTTTCCAGAGTCACATCAATACCACTCGCAATTTCGTTGAAAAGCAGATCAAGTCGATCGAGAAAAAGAAGAAGTAATAGGGTTCGACTCCGATCCATGTCAGGCTGGTATGGGTATGCCTGACATCAACCCGGTCGTGATGGTCGATGGCCCATGACTTCAATGGCTATGCTCTGGTCTTGCCCATTCGATGGCTGCCCTGCCTCATGGGCATCGAAGATAATTTTTCTTGCCGATTGTCATGTATTGATCACAAGAAACGAGCTGCACTCGCTATAAATGACGAGTCGCCATATATCTTGCAAAACGAGGGAAAGCTGATGGGTCTTGTTTCATGCATGCCGCGTTTGTTCCTGATCACAGCGTCGCTTGGTCTTCTGGTCGGGTTGGCGATTGCACAGGAGGTTTCGCATCCCTTGACTAATGTCGGCGGATTGACCGGGTCCGGGCACGATCCGCTTCAGGTTGAAGACTGCATCTCACCCCTCGAGCGAGCGCAGGCGGAGGAGGTCGTTCGCCAGTATTTCAAACGTCACCCTTCGCGAACCGGCCGAATGTCGGGCACGCCCCCTCTGTTCACGTTTTGGCCTCAGGGTGGGCGGCTGTCCGACGATCTGTTCACAAACAATTACGTGGATCTCGATCCCGGGACTGGGCTGCTCGACTGGGATTGCTCGGCATACACATACGACGGGCATCGTGGCAACGACACGAGCCCGGTAAGCTTCGGCGAGCAAGCCATCGGCGTCCCTGTTTTTTCGGCATTGGATGGCGTGGTTATCAGTTCCCATGACGGCGAGCCGGACATGAACACGAGTTGCCAGGGCATCGGCAATTCGGTGATTATCGATCACGGCATGGGTCGGCTGGTCTACTACTGGCATTTCAAAACCAACAGCGTCATAGTCTCATCCGGTCAAACGGTAAAGGCTGGGCAGCAGATCGGACTGGTGGGGTCGAGTGGCTGTTCGACCGGCCCCCATCTTCATTTTGAAGTCCATGACAATGGCATTCCCACTGAACCCTATTCGGGTACCTGCAACCGAGAGACGAGCCAGTGGACCGATCAGACACCAATCCGACGCGACATGTACGTCCGCGATTTCGGTGTGACTCATCTGAACATGAACAACGAGCCCTGGCTTCCCTACGCACTGCCCAGATCCGCTCAACTCGAATTGAATGACACCTTGGGCTATTACTGGGTCAAGGTTCATAACGTACCGGCGTTCAGCACCTGGCAGTGGCAGTTCGTACGTCCCAATGGCACAATCGCCTATACGTCATCGGTCGGCACGTACAACATATCAGTCCTGTTTCGCAGCGCGTGGTGGTTCTTTACCTGGAACATCGCCGACATGCACACCATTCCCGGAACGTGGACCGTTCGATACTGGATGAACGGCAGTCTGATGGTCGAATCGCCGATTGAAGTCGTGGCCAACCGGGACCCGAACTTCAATCGACCCCCCAACCCCGTCTCGACGGCCATCGAGCCCGTCTTGCCGACCACCGACGATGTCATCCAGTGCAACGTCGACTCCTCGCTGATCCTGGACGACCTGGA